>NZ_JBICRM010000027.1:0-137155 GCF_043197025.1 Nonomuraea marmarensis | reverse complement strand
TGCACTTACGAGGTGCCTTTCTGAACTGGCTGGTTGAAGCGTGAAGAACTCCAATCATCCCAGGTCAGGGGGCACCTCACTTCATTTCACGACACTCGCATCAGATTTCAAGCCGTGGATCCAGGCTAAGACAGGTGTCGTCGCATGATGCATGATTTCCTTCCATGCAAGGCAGCGCCGCCGATTATGACGGCTGATTGCGCGCAGAGGGGGTATCGGGCGCCGACTCTCGAGGCGCCGCCTTCGGTGTATCAGATCATGACGTCAGGCCACACCAGCCGAGAAGGGTTAAAGTCTTGTTGGCACAATCTTGCCGACCTGTGGATGCCGTCGCCGGGCATTACTTCGGACAGTCACCGGTACGAGCTCATTCGAGCTCGACGGGTGATCAACCAGCCGAACCCGGTCGCCGTGAAGAACATGACAATGCCGTATACCGCGCCCGGAATGGCGATCTCGGCACTGTTCAAAAGCGCTGGGCTTAGCCCGACCGTAATGGCGAGCGCGGTGTTGTGGATGCCGATCTCAAACCCAGCCGCGGTGGCCGCGCGGTGGTCGACGCCAGCCAGGCGCGGCACGCCGTAGCCGATCAGCAGGCTCACGATGTTGAAAACCAGCGCGGCCAGCCCGACCGAGACGAAGTAGTCGACGAGGTTCTCCCGCTCCCCGTACAGCACGGCGAAGATGACCACGACCAGGACCACGACCGACAGTGCCCGGACAGGGAGGTTGAGCCGCTGCGCCACCTCCGGCGCCCGCGCGCGCACGAGCATCCCGATCGCGACCGGCACGAGCACCATCACAAAAACCTGCAGCATCTTGTCGAACTGCAGCCCGAGGGCGGCCGCATCGGGTAGGAAGTACCCGGCCGAGAGGTTCACCACGATCGGCAGGGTGATCACGGCCAGCACCGAGTTGGTCGCCGTGAGCGTGACATTCAGCGCGACGTTCCCGCCAAACAGGTGGCTGAACAGATTGGCCGTGGGGCCTCCGGGCGACGCCGAGACCAGCAGCATCCCGACCGCTAGCTCCGGGGGGAGCCGGAACGCGAGCACCAGGCCGAAGCAGATCGCCGGCAGCAGCACGAGCTGGCACAGCAGCGCGACCATGGCCGCCTTCGGATACTGGCCCACCCGCCGGAAGTCGTCCAGGGTCAGGCTGAGGCCCAGGCCGAGCATGACGATGCCGACGGCGAAAGGCAGGCTGGCTAAGATCACAGGGGAGTCCATAGCGGACATTCTCGGGCACAATAGCGTGAAGATGCTCGCGGAGATCAATGAATCTCTCGGTGCTCTGGGGCGAGAACTGCCGTGCACCCGCCCTTTGGGGGTGTCGTCGTTTGCGGGATGGCTGACGGGTGGCCGTCTTGCTGTCGCGTCTTCGCAGGAACAGTCGTCCCGAAATACGTCCCGCAACACGGGCGAGACATCTTGAGTTCCATGACATTTTACGGATCAGCCGGACCATGGCGCTCACGGACTCCATCGTGCTGAACGCGATCCGCGCCCGTTATGCCCCGCGTCTTCATCCGTGGCCTGGGTCACGCGGCGCAGCGGTGAACGGTGATGCCTCGGCTTCGGGTAGAGAGGCAACTCGCTCAGGTCTGTCATGAGTTTGATCACGGCCAATACGCGGCCAAGGTGAGCGGCCATGAGTGTATGTCCTGGTCAGTGCATGATCGCGACAGGACTGTAAGACCGTCGGCTCAGCCTACGCAAGTTCGAACCTTGCACCTGCCACAACAGCGTATCGAAATCGATATCGATACCTTCGACCAGAAGGACAGCCCGGTGTGGCCGCTGGTCGAGGAGTTTCGTAGCACCGTCCCCCAGAACAGCTCCACGACCACGCCGCCCAATAGGGAGAACTGATCAAGGTCGATCTTGCAAATCCGCAGGGCTGCGTTCGCGCTTTGGGCGTCTCCACTCCATCGACCCACCGTGCAATATGCGTGAAATGATCATGAACCTCGCGGCGGCGAGATGAGGCCGCGCCCCGCTTGCACCTTGGTTCAGGCGCCCCAGGGCAGTTACTCACACGGCGGAGTCCTGCACTGCCTCCCTGATGTAGTCGTGCACGGCCTGCTCCGGAACGCGGAAGCTCCGGCCCACCCGGACGGTCGGCAGGTGCCCGCTGTGAACGAGGCGATAGACGGTCATCTCACTGACCCCCATGACCGCCGTCGCCGCGTCGCGGGCCGGTTCGTCGACCCAAGCCGGTGGTAATGCCGGTTTAGGACGTCAGCTTCGCGAACTCGGCCATCTCTGTCGAGGGATCGATCACCGGCAGAATGACGATCTCGTTGACCCCGGCTTGTTCCAGGTTGGCGATGCGGGCGAGGAGGTCGTGCCGCGTTCCGACCAGCGCCAGTGTGTCGATCAGCGACGGCAGGATCAGGTCCCGTTCTGCCGGCGAAATGCGCCCCAGGTAGTTGGGGTAGAGCGCAACGTACCGGTCCAGTGCGGCGATCGTGGTGCCCCGCCGGTCGAGGAGGGACTGCACCGCGTTGTGTTCTTCAGCGCCGAGCCCTTCGGCGAAAGCAGGTGTATCGGCGGCGAAGGTCAGGAATGACATGACGATGTGGCCCGTTGCGTCCCGAGCCGCGTCGCCGTAGGGGTCCTCACCGTTGTCGAGCACGTGTAGCGCGGTCATGACGTAGGAATCGGCGTCGCCGGGCGCGCCCCCGGCCTGTTGGCGGGCGTGATCGCGCGCGTGCCAGGCGGCGGGGTCCAGGATGCCGAAGGAGATGATGCCGGTGCCGCGACGGCCGGCGACGGCGGCGGCCTTCAAGCCGGTGGCGGCCACCAGGAACTCGATGGGGTCGGCGGTGTTCACATGCTCCCCGGCATGCAGGAAGCGGATGTCGCGGACCCGGTCTCCCTCGCGGTACTCGGCGACGCGTCCGGCGCACAGATCCTGCAGCGCGGCGGTGAACCTCTCGAGTTCGGCCATCGTGGTCGGCGGCATTCCCAGGGTGCGCCGGGCGGTGTTCCCGGTGCCGATGCCGCAGATGATCCTGCCTGGCGCCAGCGCGTTGAGGCTGGCGAACCCGCTCGCCGCAGCCGGTATCGACCGCAGCGCCGGTGACGTCACGCCAATACCGAGCTTGATACGGCTGGTGGCGTTCGCGCATAAGGCCAGCGCCACGAACGGATCGCCGTGGAGCAGCGGCGTGTCGTAGACCCAGAAGCTGCTGAAGCCCAGTTCCTCGGCCTGCACGGCAAGTTGTTCCACACCGGGCTGTGCCGTGACCACAATGCCTGTGCGCATGACGCCTCCGTGAGGTGGTTGCCGTTCAGGGCCGGAGATATCGATAACCCTGCTTCTTTCGACCATAGGGCCCGGTAACCTTCACTGCAGGCCTCTGGATCACTCTAAGGGCCCGCACGGACAGGGAACTGCGCTACTGCGCGTTGTCCAGGCGGCGGGGCCGTCGCGGCCCGTCACCAGCGGAAACGCGGTGACGGATCGCTCGCTTTGTGTCCGGCCAGCTACGGCCGACGCCAGCCGACTACGGCTGATCGTTCCCAATGCGTTCCCATTGGATCAAGGGACCATCTCGGGTGCAGGGTCATGCCTGGGCCGACGGTGCCGGTGTACGCGGCACGGCGCCGCTTCGCGAGGAGGTTGTCCGTCCACAGTGGACGATGAAGGGAAAGGGGAGTATCCGCTCCTTTCCACTCCCAACGTATAGCGCACCGGGGGGCTTGCGGCAAGACCCGGGTCGTGCCGCAGAATCGTCGGCCGAGGCCAGAACCTGCGGAAATCGGAGTCGCGAAGTGCGTGTGTTGTTGTCGACGTATGGGTCGCGCGGGGACGTCGAACCGCTGGTGGGACTCGCGGTGCGGTTGCGGGAACTCGGCGCGGAGGTGCGGGTGTGCGCGCCGCCGGACGAGGACTTCGCCCAGCGGTTGGCCGGTGTCGGCGTGCCGCTGGTGCCGGTCGGCCAGTCGGCGCGCGCGCTGACGACCGGGGCGTCGCCGCCGTCGTCCCTGCCCCGGCGCGCGGCCGAGTTGATCGCCAGCCAGTTCGACGCGGTCACCGCGGCGGCCGAGGGATGCGATGCGTTGGTGGCGACCGGCGTGATGCCGGCCGCGGCCAGCGCGCGGTCGGTGGCCGAGAAACTGGGCATCCGCTCCGTGTCCGTGACCTTCCAGCAGCTCACCCTGCCGTCGCCGCACCACCCGCCGCTGGCGTATCCGGGCCGGCCGTTCCCGCCGGAGGTGACCGACAACCGGGTGCTGTGGGATCTGGACGCCCAGAGCATCAACGCGCTGTTCGGTACGGCGCTCAACACGAACCGGGCGTCGATCGGCCTGCCACCGGTGGACAACGTCCGCGACTACGTCATCGGCGACCAGCCGTGGCTGGCGACGGACCCGATCCTGGACCCGTGGCAGGAGATGCCGGACCTCGACGTCGTCCAGACCGGCGCATGGATCCTGCCCGACGTTCACCCACTCCCGGCCGAGCTGGTGGCGTTCCTGGACGCCGGCACACCACCGGTGTACGTGGGCTTCGGCAGCATGCCCATGGGCACATCGGCGGACGTCGCCCAGGTGGCCATCGAGGCGATCCGAGCGCAGGGCCGCCGCACGGTCGTGGCCCGCGGCTGGGCCGACCTAACCCTGATCGACGACCGGGACGACTGCTTCGCTGTCGGCGAGGTCAACCAGCAGGCACTGTTCGGCCGGGTGGCCGCCGTCGTGCACCACGGCGGCGCGGGCACGACGACGACGGCCGCCCGGGCCGGCGTCCCTCAGGTGGTGGTACCCCAGGCGGTGGACCAGCCGTACTGGGCCGGCCGGGTGGCCGACCTGGGCATCGGCGCGGCACACGACGGTCCGACTCCGACGACCGAGTCCCTGTCGGCCGCGCTCAGGACGGCCCTGACCCCCGAGACCCGCGCACGAGCGCGGGCTGTGGCCGCTACGATCCGCACCGACGGGGCGACGGTGGCCGCGAAGCTGCTGCTCGACGCGATCAGCCGAGAAAAGCCGCCCGTGTCCGCGTGAACCACGTTAGATCGTCGATGTCAGGACTCAGAACACGAGAACCTGCAAACCCTGGCGCCCTGAACCGGCAACGGCCATGTGTTCCACGTCAGGTGGAGCGTTGCACGTCATGGCCGCCAGGTTCGTCACACCGGTCCGCCTTGCTACGCGCAATGGTCGCAAGCGACCTCAGATTGGAGCTGATGCCGTGAAACCCCTGACTACCAGCGCGTTTGACCTTCCCGACCACCTCGCCCCCAAGGCCGACCCGACGCTGATCGCCGGCGACGAGCAGCACTTCGCGGCCATCGCGGAGAGCCTCGAGCAGTCGATCGCCGACCTGTCAGACCGCCTCGATGCCGAGCGCAAGGCGCCCGGCGGCGCAGGCCGGCAGGCGATGGACCGGGACCTGGAGGTCCACCGGCTGACCGCCCGCCTGCGCACACTGCGTCGCTTCGGTTTGGACCTGTGCCTCGGACACATGGTCAGCGCGGACAACCCCGAGCCCGTGTACATCGGACGACTTGGCCTCACTGACAGCGCGGGTCGTCGGCTGCTGCTCGACTGGCGTTCCCCCGCGGCTGAGCCGTTCTTCGGAGCCACCCACGCCAACCCGATGGGCCTGGCAAGCCGCCGCAGGTATCGCTGGACCCGCGGCCGGATCAGCGACTACTGGGACGAGGTGTTCACCCCGGACGGGTTCGAAGGGCACGCCGCGCTCGACGACCAGTCCGCCTTCATCGCCAGCCTGGGCAGCAACCGGTCGCCCCGGATGCGAGACGTGCTCGGCACCATCCAGGCCGACCAGGACGCCATCATCCGCGCGGGATCCCGTGGCGCTCTCGTCGTCGACGGCGGCCCGGGTACGGGGAAGACCGTCGTCGCTCTGCACCGCTCCGCCTACCTCCTCTACTCCGACCCACGCCTCGGCCACCACCGGGGCGGCGTGCTGTTCGTCGGTCCGCACCAGCCCTACCTGGCCTACGTCGCCGACGTCCTCCCCAGCCTCGGAGAGGAAGGCGTGCAGACCTGCACTTTGCGGGACCTCGTCGCCGAGGGAGCCGCAGCAGCGATCGAGACCGACCCGAACGTGGCCCTCCTGAAGTCGTCCGTGAACCTGGTGAAGGCGATCGAGCCGGCCGTCAGGTTCTACGAGAACCCGCCCACCAAGGGGATGACGGTCACGACCCAGTGGTCCGACATCTGGCTGAGCGCCGACGATTGGGCTGAGGCGTTCGAAGCACCAGATCCCGGTACGCCGCACAACGAGGCGCGCGACCAGATCTGGGAGGAACTGCTCACGATCCTGGTGGACAAGCACGACGACGACGCCCCGGCTCACCTGCTCCGCAAGTCGCTGCTGCAGAACAGGGAACTGCTCACGACCTTCAACCGCGCGTGGCCGCTGCTCGAAGCGGCTGACCTCGTCGGAGACCTGTGGTCGGTACCCGCCTACCTGCGGATGTGCGCTCCCTGGCTCAGCCCCGATGACGTTCAGCGGCTGCAGCGCGCAGACGCCCAGGCCTGGACGGTGTCCGACCTGCCGCTCCTGGACGCGGCACGGCAGCGGCTCGGCGACCCGGAGGCGTCACGACGTAGGCGTCGGCATAACGCCGCTGTCGCCGCCCAACGCGAGCACATGGCCAAGGTCGTCGACAATCTGCTCGAGGCCGATGACGACGGTGAAGGTCTGGTGACGATGCTGCGCGGACAGGACATACAGAACAGCCTGGTCGACGAGACCGCACTGCCCAGCACCGACCCGGACCTGCTCGCCGGCCCGTTCGCGCACATCGTCGTGGACGAGGCTCAGGAACTGACCGACGCAGAGTGGCAGATGTTGCTGCTCCGGTGCCCGTCCCGGAGCTTCACCATCGTCGGGGACCGTGCCCAGGCCAGGCACGGGTTCACGGAGTCGTGGCAGGAACGGCTCAAGCGGATCGGGCTCGACCGGATCGACCTGGCCTCCCTGAGCATCAACTACCGGACGCCGGAAGAGGTCATGGCGGAAGCCGAGCCGGTCATCCGGGCCGTGCTCCCGGACGCCAACGTGCCGACCTCCATCCGCAGCAGCGACGTCCCCGTCGTACACGGATCTGCTTCGGATCTGGGCTCGATCCTCGACACCTGGCTCGCCACGCATGCCGATGGGATCGCCTGCGTCATCGGCGATCCCACGTTCCGGGGGACGTCCCGCGTCCGGTCGCTGACCCCGGAGCTGTCGAAGGGGCTCGAGTTCGACCTGGTCGTCCTCATCGATCCGGAGGCGTTCGGCGAGGGCATCGAAGGAGCGGTCGACCGCTATGTCGCGATGACCCGAACGACCCAGCAACTCGTCATCCTCACGAGCTCCTGACGTCGGCCGGACGAACGCCCACTCCCGGCCGAGTTGGAGGCGTTCCTGGACGCCGGCACACCACGGGTGTGCGTGGGCTTCGGCAGCATGCGCGTTTCGAAGGACGTCGCCCGGGTGGCCATCGAGGCGATCCGCGCACTCGTCTCCAACGGCTGGGCCGACCTGGCCCTGATCGACGACCGGGACGACTGCTTCGTCGTCTGCGAGGTCAACCAGCAGGCACTGTTCGGCCAGGTGGCCGCCGTCGTGCACCACGGCGGCGCGGGCACGACGACGACGGCCGCCCGGGCGGCCCTGAGTCGAGGACGGTCGGCAGGATCTCGACATGCGCGAGCGTGAGGAGATCCAGGCCGAGCAGGCGGTACGAGCGGTGCTCCCGGTTCCGGTCGCCGACCGGATCTCACCGGCGGCAGGTGCTGTCCTCCGAGGTCTGGTGGGTGCCGCCCGTCGCGGACGGCTCGCACCCACCCCGCCTATCGGCGTATGAGCGAGCTGTTCGTGGTGACCGGCGGACCAGCGACCACGGCGAGCCGCAGCTTGGTCTCGTCCGCGCTGCCGGGCACGGTAGTCATGATCACAATCTTGCACTCGGAGTCACCGTCTGTCAGCACATCGCAGTCCACCGTGACCGGTCCCACCGAGGGGTGCTCGATCGTTTTGTGGTCCTCGCGATGAGCGGCCACCGTACCGGTCGCCCAGAGTTCGGCGAACCGGTGGTTGCCCGCACTCAATACGCGGATCAGCTCTGCCAGGCGCGCGTCGTGAGGGAAGCGGCCGGTGGCGCGGCGCAGGTCGGACACGACAGCGGCGTCGATGGCGTCCCTGTCCAGTTCGGTCACAGGCCATAGCGCGAGGCGAGCGGGACCTGCACCCACCGGGAACCTGTCACGGGCGAAATTGCGCAGCTGCGGTGGCGACGACGAGGGATCGCCCAGCAGCGCAGCCCAACTGCGATTCCACCAGATCAGCTGCCAATCCGCCGCGAACACAGCGACCGCGACGTCCCCGAGCCGGGTGAGCACACGGTGAACGCCGGGTGGAATGTGGTCAGAGATCGCGCCGTCTGCCGGCGGTACGAGACGGGCCAGCCGGTACAGATGATCCCGCTCGGTGATGGTCAGCTGCAGGGCACGCGCCAAAGACGCCACCACCTGTGCCGAGGGCGTCGTGGCCCGTCCCTGCTCCAGGCGCACGACGTAGTCGACCGACACGCCGGCGAGTTCGGCGAGCTCCTCGCGGCGTAGCCCGACCGCGCGGCGTGCCCGGCCCACCGGCAGCGCCACGGCCGACGGGGACAGCCGTTCCCGCCACGTACGGATCATCGCGCCCAGCCCGGCCCCGGGTGTCGTGGTCATGACACCCATCTTCCTGCATCCCCGGTCGTCGAACGTGACATCGATGGTGGTACTGCTACTCCTACCGTTGAGGCGTCCCTGGCCGGATGCCAAAGGTGGACCGAACAATGACCACATGACAATCACCTTCATCACCGGAGCGAACAAGGGGCTTGGCCGCGAGACCGCCCGCCGCCTCATCGAACTCGGTCACACCGTGCTGGTCGGAGCCCGCAACCCCGAACAGGGCGCGCAGGCCGCCGCCGCGCTCGGCGCGCGGTTCGTCCGCATCGACGTGACCGATGACGCGTCCGTCGCCGCCGCGGCTGCGGATATCGCCGATCACGAGGGCTCGATCGATGTTTTGGTCAACAACGCTGGCATCCACGGCCCCTCCGGTGACCCCACCACCCTGACCGGTGCCGACGCCCTCAGTGTCCTCGACGTAAATCTCGCCGGTGTGGTCCGAACGACCACTGCGTTCCTGCCGCTGCTGCGCCGATCAGCAGACCCGGTCATCGTCAACGTCAGCAGCGGAATGGGCTCGCTCGCCTACACCCACGACCCGTCGCGGGCCGAGTCTTCGGTGGTCGCGCCGCTATATACCGCCTCGAAGGCGGCGCTCACGATGCTGACCACCCAATACGCCAAAGCACTGCCAGACATCCGCATCAACGCCGCCGATCCCGGCTACACGGCGACCGACCTCAACGGTAACAGCGGCCCTCAGACCGTCACTGAGGGCACGGACGCGATCGTCGGCCTGGCAACCGAGAAGCCCGGCGCGGGCTCCGGACGCTTCGTCGACCGAACCGGTGAGATCGCCTGGTCCTGAACCTGGGAGACCGTCGGGATCTGAGAGAAACCTGACTAAGGGGTGCTGGCCGGCGTTCTTGCCGGTCTTGATGGTCAGCTTCTTCACGATACGCCGCCTGGTCGTCGCCAGGCTCTTTTGGGTTGTGGTGGCGGAATCGTCCGGCGATGCGCTGGCAGAACTCGCCGTAGGCGTGGGTGTCCAGCATGAACGCGTGCCACCCTAGGTCCACCTCGGGCGATGGGGTACGTGCCGCGCCCGGGTTGTGTGCGCATGCGTACAGGAACGCGAGCCCCTGCTCCATGATGCGCCTGGCGTAGTCGTCGGTGGCAGAGGTTCCGCTCGGTACATCGTGAGATGCAGGAGGCGGTTGGCGCGGCGAGGTAGGCGTCGGTCGGAGCCCCTGCCATGCCCGTCCATACGGCCTGTCCACCACTCTGCTCGTTCGGTGGTAGTGGCTGAGCACGCCATGGGCTTCGCCCTCGTCGGGGGCTCTCCGGGTGCAGTCGCCCCCGCGGTTTCTATCTGCGGAATACTGCGGTGATCTGCGGTAGCGCCAAGCGATAGAGCAAATCGTCGCGCCCCAAGGGCAATGAGCTGCGGCTATTCCGCTCAGCGTCGATTCTGCGGATTATGCGGCGGCGGTTTGAGGCGGAGTCTGGCGTTCCTGGCTTGATGCGTGACTGGAATCAAGTCTTCTGATGCGTCAGCGGATCGGGTGGCTGGGTTTGGTGACCTCGTCGAGGAGGCTGTCGAGGAGCATCACTCGGCGTTCGGTGTGGTCGTTGATCGCGATGAGAGCGATGCTCAGGTCCAGGTCGGGTATTCGGGCCTGTATGGCACGCAGGCCCGTCCATCCTCCTCCATGCCGATAGACGCGGTGCCCGGCGTGTGAGCGGACGCCCATGCCCCAGGCGTAGTCGATCGGTGTTCCGTCGTCGAGGCATCCGCGGGTTTGCATAAGTTCTGAGATGCCGAGGTCATCGGCGTTGAGCGCCCGGCTCCATCGCAGCAGATCGTTGAGTGTCGTCCATACCCCTCCGTCGCCCAGGGACAGCGGGGCGGGATGGGGAGGAGCAAGCGGCACGGCGCCTGGGGGCGCGGGGTCGGGCCCGGGCCAGTAGCAGGTGTCGGCCATCGCCAGTGGGGTGAAGAGCCGGCGGCGGGCAAAGTCGGGCAGCGGCTGGCCAATTGCTCGTTCCACCGCCGTGGCCAGGCATACGTATCCGGCGTTGGAGTAGACGTGTTCGGTGCCCGGCCGGCGGTCCAGGGTTGGGAACCGGGTGAGGGCGTGGAGGACGCCTGGGGTGGTCCGGTCGGCATCGGTGGCCATGATGGCATCGATCTGGGAGTCGGCGGGGAGTGCTGCTGTGTGATGGACGAGGTGCCGGATTCGGACGGTGTCGGCCCATGCAGGTAGCTGAGGGAGCCAGCGTGACAGGGTGGATTCCATGTCCAGTTCGCCATGTTGGGCGAGCAGCGCCGCGCAGGCTGCGGTCATCTGCTTCGATAGCGACGCCGCGTAGGTGAGCGTCGTGACAGTCAACGGTTCGCCGCTGAATGTCAGCCCTTGGGCTAGGAGGATGGGCGGTGCTCCACGCTGCTGCATTCCGACCACGATCGGTTCGTCACTGCGGTAGCCGACTCCGGCGATCAGGGCTGTCATTCGTTGTTGCAGCTGTGACACGGAATGATCCTTCCAATGTGTCTCTGAAACGCGAACGGGCCCGGAGATCATCCAGGACCCGGTGGGTTGCGGGTGGCACGTCATGCTGCCAGGGCGTCGTCTATTCGTCGGTTGGGGATCTCCTGGTGGCCGTCGATGCACTTGGCGTAGACGCGCAACAGGACATCAACGCTGTGCCCCGCCCATCCGGGAACACCTGCATTCAGTCATGTGGACACGCAGGCGTGGCGCGCAGTGCATAGGGAACGCCCATGAGCGGGGACTTCGCCTCTGCTGGCGTAAACGCCTTTGTCCTGGCTTCGTGGAAGACCTGGGCGGCGCTGTTACCGCCACCCACCATGACCACCCGCTGGCCGACGAGGGCCTCCGGCGCCCGGTAGCCGGCGGTGTGGAGCCGGCGGCCACGGTAGTCACCTCAGCCGGGAAAGTACGGGGGTAGGGGCGGGACCAGGTGCCGGTCGCACTGAGCACTGTCCCGGCCGCCCAGGTGTCCCGATCGGTTGGGTTCGACCAGGTTGCGCTGCTTGTAGGTATCGGCGTCGAAGGCATGAGGGCTGCCTCCCCGGCTCCCCGATCCGGTCCTTGCGCTCGGGTATGACGGCCTGCAAGCCGCCCGAGCCGCTTCATCGGCCACCTGACCCGCACGCCCGGTTCGCGGCCCGCCGGAAAGGCCCGCGTCGTACGCCTCGCTCAAAATCGGACATACAACCCCATACCCACTGGAAGGTTGCTTAGGGCACACATATATGTTGTTTGCCCTAAGCAACCAGATGGAGGTGGCATGCCGTCGGACGACACCTGCGGGGAGCTGCTTGTCCGGCTGAGCGACGTCATCCAATGATCAAAATGCTGCCGTTAACCCCCTCGATGGCGGGGCTGACGCTCCTCAGGCACTCAAGAGGTGCGGGGAACTGCGCATCGGTCAACTGGCGGAGCTGCCGGCGGCCGACCGGTCGGTGGCCAGCAGGCACGTGGCCGAGCTGGAGGCACAGGGCCTGGTCGAACGCACCCCCAACGAGGAGATCGCCGATCTCACGGCCCTCCTCGCCAGGCATTCGCACCAGCTTCGACGCGCACCGTGCCCGCGTACCGCATCCCTCCCGCACGGTTCAGACAGTGAAAGGAAATCGATGACAACCGCAGTACGGGCCGAGGCCCGGGAGGCTGCACCCGCGTCGGCCGCGCCGATGACACATCGGCAGATCCTGGAAGCGCTGTCAGGACTGCTGCTCGGCCTCTTCGTCGCCATCCTGTCCGCGACTGTCGTGTCGAACGCGCTCCCCACGATCATCTCCGACCTGCACGCGACCGAGACCACCTACACGTGGGTCATCACCGCCGAACTGCTCGCCACCACGGTCACCACCCCCATCTGGGGCAAGCTCGCCGACCTGGTGAGCAAGAAGGTTCTCGTCCAGCTCGGGCTGATCATCTACGTGGTCGGCTCGGCCCTCGGCGGTCTGGCCCAGGACCCGGCGATGCTCATCAGCGCCCGTGTCATCCAGGGCCTCGGCGTCGGCGGTCTCACCGCCCTGGTCCAGGTCATCATGGCGGCGATGATCTCCCCGCGTGAGCGGGGACGCTACTCCGGCTACATCGGCGCGACCTTCGCCCTCGCAACCGTCGCCGGACCGCTGATCGGCGGCGTCATCGTGGACACCTCCTGGCTCGGCTGGCGGTGGTGCTTCTACGTCGCCGTGCCCTTCGCCGTCATCGCGCTGATCGTGCTGCAGAAGACCCTGCGCCTCCCCGTGATCAAGCGCGAGGTCTCGATCGACTGGGCCGGAGCCGTACTGTTCTCCGCGGCGACCTCGCTCCTCCTGATCTGGATCTCCTTCGCCGGCGTCGAGTACGACTGGCTCTCCTGGCAGACCGCGGCGATGCTCGGCGGAGCCGTGATCCTCGTCCTGATCTTCATCTTCGTGGAGATGCGGGCGAAGGAGCCGCTCGTCCCGCTGCGCCTGTTCGCCAACGCGGCGATCAGCCTGTCCGTGGTGACCAGCCTGCTGGTCGGCGTTGGAATGTACGGCGTCACCACGTTCCTCAGCCAGTACTTCCAGCTCGCCCGCGGCGAGTCGCCCACGAGTGCCGGGATCATGACCCTGCCCCTGATCATCGGACTGGCCGTGACGTCGACGGTCGTCGGCCTGCTCATCAGCCGCACCGGCCGCTGGAAGATCTTCCTGATCCTCGGAGGCCTGTTCCTGGCCGCCGGGTTCATCCTCTCCAGCACGCTGCGCTACGACTCCGAGTACTGGCAGGCCGCGATCTTCATGGTCCTCATCGGTGTAGGCGTCGGCATGACCATGCAGAACCTGGTCCTCGCCGTACAGAACCAGGTGCGGTTGACGGACCTGGGCGCGGCCAGTTCGGCGGTGGTGTTCTTCCGCACGCTCGGCGGTACGGCCGGCGTCGCCGCGCTCGGCGCTGTCCTCGCCAACCGCGTCGCCCAGTACACCACGGACGGCCTGGCCAAGCTGGGCGTGCAGGGCGGGCCGGGCAGCGACGGCTCGATCCCGAAGCTGGCCGAACTGCCCCCTCCGGTGCGCGAGGTCGTCCAGAGCGCGTTCGGCCACGGAGTCGGCGACCTCTTCCTGTACGCCTCGCCGCTGGCGGTCCTGGCGCTGGTCGTCGTGCTCTTCATCAAGGAGGTTCCGCTGCGCACCTCCACCGATACCGCGCCCGCCGCCGCTGCGAACGCCCCCTCGCCCCAGGCCACGAGCCCCGGCCGCCACGCCCAGCGCCCGCATGAGGAGCTGGTCGCCGTAGGCGCGGACAGCGAGCAAAACGGCCTCGCCACCTTGCCGCTGCGCGTCCCGGACGTCGCCTACGCGTCGGCCGGCACGTCGCAGCCGCAGGACCTCGGCGGCACCGGCATCCGCGGCTTCGTCCGCGGCGGCGACGGAACGCCGGTGCCCCACGCCAACCTCACCCTGATCGACGTCCGCGGCCACCAGCTCGGCCTTACGGCCACCCAGGCTGACGGCTCCTACCAGGTGCGCACCCCCGGCAGCGGCACGTACGTCCTCATCGCCTCGGCCAGCGAGCACGACCCGCAGGTGGCGACGCTGGTCGTCGGCGACAGGCCGCTCGACTTCGACCTGGTGCTCACCGGGTCCGGCAAGCTCACCGGCACCGTGCGCGACCTTGCGGGCAAGCCCGTTGCGCAGGCGATGGTCATCGTGACGGACGTACGCGGAGAAGTCGTCACCACGGGCATGAGCAACGCCGACGGCACCTACGGCTTCAGCGGCGTCGTCGCCGGCACCTACACGATCACGGTCAGCGCCGGCACCCACCGGCCGGTGGCCTTGCCGGTAGAGGTCGGAACCGGCGAGACCACACAGCACGTCATCCTGCAGCCGGCCGCGCGGATCCGCGGCACGATCCGGCTCAAGGGCGCGGACCGCCCGCTTGCGGACGCCCGGGTCACCCTCCTCGACGCGACGGGCAACATCGTCGGCACGGCGACGACCGGCGAGGACGGTGAGTACGCCTTCGCCGACCTCACCAGCGACCAGTACACCGTCATCGCCACCGGGTACCCGCCCGTGGCGAACGCGGTCACCCTCCCCGGGCAGGGCGACGACGGCCAGGACATCTGGCTCGGCCACTCGGAGTGACATCAGGCACGCCTGGCCGCGGATGGAGTCGCGGCCGGGCCGAGCCGGCGCCCGGCACGGCCGGAACGCCAGACCGGCGGCGCGCAACGGCCGCCCCGTGTGAAGTGAAAGCAGGATCCCCATGTACGCAGGCCCTCAGGCCCCGGACAACGCACCCATAAGTCGGCGCGGGCTGCATGCCCAGATGCGCACGAAGGACGGCTGGGCCGTCCAGCACGCCGTCGTCACCGTGACCGACATGTCCGGCAACCAGGTCCTCCGGGCCGAAGCGAACACCGAGGGCGTGGTGGCCACCGCCCCGCTGGCTCCCGGCGTCTACACCGTCGTCGTCACCGCGGTCGGGTACACGCCCATCGCCTCGACGGCGATCGCCACCGCGTCCGGCACCGCCGACCTGGGCACGCTGGTCCTCGCCCGGCGAGGCGGGATGGAACTGCCGCCTCCCGGCGTGTGGACCATCGACCCGGCCCACTCGAAGGTCGCCGCGACCGCGCAACACCTCGGACTGTCCAGCGTGCAGGGACGGTTCTCGTCGTTCGCCGGCCGGATCGAGGTCGGCGCGATCGCCGAGACGTCCGGCGTGGTGGCCGAGATCGACGCCGCGACGATCAACACTGGCAACGGCACCCGCGACGCGCACCTGCGCTCGCCGGACTTCCTCGACGTCGCCGCCCACCCGACGATCTACTACCGGAGCACCGGGCTCTCTTCCGCGGGTCCGGACCGGTGGACGTTGCACGGCGTAGTGATGATGAGCGGCATCACCAGGACGATCGACCTCGACCTGGCCTACCTCGGCACCAGCCCCGACCCGTGGGGTGGCCTGCGGGCCGCGTTCCGGGCCGTCACCGAGTTGCACCGTGCCGACTTCGCGATGAACTACAACCAGGTGGTCCAGGCGGGTATCTCACTGATCGGGGCTACCCTGAAGGTCGAGCTGGACATCCAGGCCGTCCAGGGCGAGCTGCCGCCGACCTCCTGATCGTGATGGCCAGCACACTGTTCGCTACACCGCCCACGACCAACACCATCGTTCGGTGAGAAACGGTAGCTCCGATGACCGAGACGCCGACGGCCGTTCCCCTCGACGAGTTCGAGGCCTACTCCGCGGTCGAGCACCAGCTGGGCGTGCTCTTCCGGCGCGCCCGGGCGCTGTCCGCCAAGATGGGCCGTGCCGTGCATCCAGAGCTGGAGGCCGCCGCCTACAGCCTGCTGGTCCGCATCGACGAGGCGGCCCCCGCCCGGTCCAGCGACCTCGCCGCCTACTTCGGCGTCGGCAAGGCGACGATCAGCCGCCAGCTCAAGGTGCTGGAGGAGCTGGGGCTGATCGAACGCGAGCCCAACCCGCTGGACGGCCGCGCCCACTCGCTGAACCTCACCGACGAAGGACACCAGCGGCTCGACCACGCGCGTTCGGCCCGCCAGGAGCGCTTCTACGCGCTACTGGCCACCTGGCCGACGGAGGACGTCCGGCTGCTGGGCCGGATGCTGGCCCGCCTGAACGCCCTCACCGACACCCACGGCGACCCGAACGCCTGACCGCTCCCGTACCGGCGGAGCCGGTGCGGCGTTGGTGTCGTGGAACTCCTAACCGCCGACCTAGGAGTACAACGGAAGGCGGACGACGAAGCGCGCACCTCGATCGCTGTCCTGGATGGTCAGCGTGCCGCCGTGGCTCTCGGCGATCTGCCGGGCGATGGGGAGGCCGAGCCCGACGCCGCCGGCTTCCCTGCTGCGCGCGGTGTCCAGCCGGGCGAACCGCTGGAATACCGTTTCTCGCTGGTCGGCGGCGATTCCGGGGCCGTCGTCGAGGACCTCGACTTCCGCGACGCCTCCTGGGAATCCCGGGTCGCCGTCCGTGCGCCATACGGTGACCGTGACCGTGGAGGACGCGTACCGTTGAGCGTTTTGGACCAGGTTGCAGATCAACTGGCCCAGCCGTGATCGGTCACCCATGACCGTGACGCCGAGCGTCAGGCGTTGGACGACCTTCCCGCTCGTCTGGTGACCTTCCAGTTCCTTGGCGACGAGCTCGGCCAAGTCGATCGCCTGTTGTTCACGGGGTGGGCCGGCTTCCAGTCGAGTGAGCGTCAGCAGGTTGGATGCGATCGATTGGAGTCGCTCGACGCTCGGGAGTACGGCGTTGCCCAGCCTGGCGAGGTCGACGTCCTCCGGCGCCAGGAGGGCGTCCTCCATCTGGGCGCGGATGGCGGTGATCGGAGTGCGCAGTTCGTGCGAGGCGTCGGAGCAGAACCGCCGCTGCTGTTCCAGTACGTCCTCCAGCCGGTCCAGCGTCTGGTTGGCGCTTCGGGCCAGCCGGTAGATCTCGTCTTTGGCCGTGGGGACCGGGACGCGGCGGCCCAGGTTGGTGCTCTGGATGTGGTCGAGTTGGGCCCGAATGGCGTCGACGGGTCTGAGCGAGCTGGTGACGGTGTGCCGCGCTCCGTGGGCCACCGCGATCGTGAAGACGACCGTCCCCACGATCAAGATGGCCGCCACGCCCGGATAGACGTAGAACGGCAGCGCCGGTGCGGCACTGTAGATCGTCCAGTCGCCGTTGCGATACACGTGCTGCGCGACGACGATGTGGCATTGGTCGGATGCGAAGTCGGAATGGCAGACGACGGCACTGGCCATTCGTTGCGGGCTCTTGGGTGCGAAATGCGCCATGAGGGGTTTGTGCTGCAGATCCTTGGTCGCGGCGACCACCTGTCCGAGCGGATCGACTACCTGGACGGGGCGGATCAGGTCCTGCGAGATGGGCGGAAGCGGATTGACGAGTTCCCCCCGGTCGACGTAGTACGCGGTCAGCTCGCCCACGGCCGTCACCTCTTTGGTGAGGTTCTGGGTCGCCATCTTGTTGATGGCGAACAACAGGACGGTGGAGAACACGATGCAGAGCGAACCCACCGCCACACCGGTGAACAGCGCCACCCGGCCTCTGAGCGAAAAGTTTCCAAGCTTCATGACGACCCCATTTCACGTGGCCGGACTCGGGGCAGCCGAAGGACGAAACGCGCCCCGCCCTTGGAGCTCTCTTCGACGCTGAGGGTGCCGTGATGCGCCTGGGCGATGTCACGGGCGATGGCCAGGCCGAGCCCGGTGCCGTTGTGGTCGAGCCGGCGGCCGTCGTCCAATCGGGTGAAACGGTGGAACACTCGCTCCCGGTCGGCGACCGCTATCCCTGGCCCGTCGTCGCTGACCGCGAGTTCGACGGCGGCAGGGGTGGCACGCACCTCGACGCGCACCAGATGCGTGGAGTGTCTCTGGGCGTTGTCCAGCAGGTTGGCGAGTAGCCGGCCGATCTGGGACGGGACGGCGGTGACGGTGGTGCCGCGGGTCAGGCGGAGCCGTACCGGGAGCCGATCCGCCCGATGAGAGATCTCGGTCTGGACAAGCGCCGCGAGATCGAGTTGCTGCCGTTCGGCGGGTGTGCAGGTCCGCATACGAGCCAGGCACAGCATGTCGTCGGTGATCGCTTGGAGCCGTATCACCTGGTCCAACGTTGTTCCGAGCAACTCGGGCAACGGGGTCCGGTAGGGATCCTGCTGCGCCGCTTCCAGATGTGTCAGCAGTCCCGCGATGGGATTGCGCAGTTCATGGGAGATGTCGGAGGCGAACTGCCGTTGGCGGTGCCCGATCTCCTCAAGTTCTTTCTTGTCCTCGTTCAGGCGTCCCAGAACGTTGTTGATCGTGCGACACAAGCTGGTGATCTCTTGCGCGTTTCCCGGTACGGAGATGCGAGCGGGCAGGGCGCTGAAGTCGATCACGGCGAGTTCGGCGCGGACCCTCTCCAGGGGGCGCAACAGCCCCCCGCTCACCTTCCAGGTGGCCCACGCGGCCAAGGCGATCAGCTCGGCGGCCTCCAGCCCCACGATCAACTGGAGGGAACCAGGCCGTGCAAGGCCCCCGAACGGTTGCCCCGCATCGACGGCAACCACTCGGGACTCGACCGCGAGACCGGCTGCGCGCGGTTCGCGGGGCAGGAGGTTCCGCCCATGGTCGCGCGGAGGCGACCCGACCGCTGCCCCGAAGGTGGCGGGTGGCGAGGGCGCCGCATGGCCGCCAGGTACCACGACGTGGGAACCCGGTCCCAACCGGTCGTGCGTCGTCTCCGGGTGGATCTCGGACAACGACAGGGCGGCCCGCTGCAGATCGTTCCTCCCTCGCATGGTGCCGGTCTGGGCCACCAGATACATCCCCCCTCCTATGGTGAGGAGGGTGAAGGCGGCCATGATGGTGGCCAGCAGGGTGATCTGTCCTCGGACGGAGCGGTCCCTTTTCGGTGACCCCGTGCGAGCCGGACGTTGCGCATCGCTCGAATGCGGTAGGCACGGGGGAGGCTGGCGGATGTTCTCGCGAGCGATCGAGTCGGCCGGCGACGCTCCGGCAGGGCCGTGAATCTCTCGTACGGCCGCGGTGCGGACCCGGCCGGCGGAGCTGATCGCTGAAGGTCGTTGCTGCGCCCGGCCGGCTCCCGGGGGGGCTTTTCGCCGGTATTCGTCCTCGTCGATCTCCCCGCGTGCGAACTTCGTGAAGGCTGACATCTCGCGCGGCGGGCGTTCGTTCCACTTGACCGTCGATGATCTGCCGGTCAGCAGGTGTGTGAGGCCTTTGGCGATAACCATCCACATGAGCAGCGTGACCAGAGGCCACACGAGAATCAGCCAGTTGCTGGGCAGGTCCACCATCGCCATCCTTTCGAAAAGAGAGATTCGAGGGGATGTCAGGTCCGTAGAGGGCCGGGAGTCGCCGTAAGCGGTTTGCCGCTGACGTTCTCTTAGGCACCCTCAACCGAGGGGGGATCCTTCCGTGTCACCTCACAAAAAGAGATGAGTGAACGGGTAGAGCCTGCACCGTGGCGAAAGCCGCCGTATCGCATATCTGTGTGACATCGCGTTCCGCGCTCGGCGCATGTGATCAACAGCCTGACCTCGTACGGAGTGTTTGCTGGGCTGCGTGCGCCGGGTGTCTAATAGATATATGGGGGACGTATCTCACCATGTCCCGAAGTCGGCAGGTGGGCCCGACTCCCGTAGGTCTTCGTGGCCTGGGTGGCGTGGCCGTTCGCGGGAGTGGGAGCTCGTCGCCGGCTTGATCCGGGCGGCTCGAGTCGGCCGGGGTGGAGTCCTGTTGATCGAGGGCCAGTCGGGCGTCGGAAAGAGCCGCATGCTCGATCTGGCCGCCACCGCCGCCGAGAAGGCAGGGCTGGGGGTTGGCAGGGGCGTGGCAGACGAGCTGACCCAGCTGATACCGCTGGCCCCGCTGATGTCGGCGCTCAGGGAATCCGGTTGCACTCTTTCCGCCGGCCAGAACGCGAACATTCCAGGTCCGGTCGATCAGCGGCTGCTGTTGCTAGAGCACCTGCAGGAACCGCTGGAACAGCGGGTGGCCAAGGGGCCACTGTTCCTGATGCTGGATGACTTGCAATGGGCCGATCCGATGACTCTGCTGGCCCTGCGGTCGATGACGAGAGACCTCGCCTCCTATCCGCTTATCTGGATGCTGACCCGTACGAGCGGCAGCGGCGACGCTCCCCGCCTCGACCGTCTGTTCGACGTGCTGGAACACGAGGGCGCGATGCGGATCAGGCTGGAAGCACTGGATGAGCAAGCAGCGGCTGATGTCGTCACCGATGTCCTCGGGGCGGCGCCCGAGCCAGACGTGCTGGCATTGGCCGCCCTGGCGAATGGCAATCCTTTCCTGCTCGTTGACCTCCTGGAGAAGCTCAAGAGCGAGGGCGTGTTCCAGGTCGCCGATGGTCACGCGCGGATGGTTTCGGCGCGGCTGCCACGGGCTCAGGCGGTGACGCAAGAACGCCTGGAGGAGTTGTCCGCACGGACCAGGCATCTGCTTCAGGCCGCGGGAGTCCTGGGCCGTTCGTTCTCGGTGAAGGATCTGGCCGAAATGCTCGGCGAATCGACCAGTGGTCTGTTGCCCATGCTGGAGGAGGCGATGTCGGCGGGCATCGTCGAAGCCGCCGGGGATGAGCTGGCCTTCCGGCACGATCTGCTCTGGCAGGCGGTGGTCGGGACTCTCTCCACCGCCGTGCTGCGGGCCTTTCACCACGACGCAGGAGAGATGCTGCTCAAACGAGGTGGATCGGCTGTTCCTGCCGCTGCGCACCTCATTCACAGCGCCGATCGCGGTGACGCGTCCGCACTACTCGGACTGGACCAAGCGGCGCGCGAGGTGCTGCGGTCCTCACCCCAGACCGCCGCCGACCTCGCTCAGCGGGCGCTCGAACTCAGCGACCCCGCTGACCCTGACTGGGTCGGTCGTGCCGCCATAGCGGTCGACGCCCTGACGGCCATCGGGCGGCTGCCGGAGGCGGCCGATCTTGCCCGTGTCGCACTCGGCAGGGCACCGCCTGCCCAGGCCCCTCACCTGCGATGCGCGCTGGCGTACATCCTGCTCCTGAGCGGCCAGCCGGCAGACGCGGAGTCCGAGGCCGAAAGCTTGCTCACCCAGGACATCCCAGATGACCTTCGCGGCATCGCCGAATGGACGGTGTTCTGGGGGCTGATCTGCGTTAATGACTTCGGGAAGGGGCGGTTGCGGGCCGAGGCCGTTCTCGCCGACCGCGTGCGACACACCGATGCCGCCGTCGTCGGGGCTCTCCTACTGCTCGCTCGGTTCGCCATAGTCGATGGGCGGGTCGCCGACTCGTTCGCGCACCTGCACGAAGCCCTGCGGATCGCGAACAGCGGCAGTGTTGAAGCCATCCAGCGCCCGTACGCGCGCCTGCTGCTGAGCCTCAACTGCAGGGCCATGCGACAGTTCGAGGAGTCCGACATCGCCATCCAGGCCGCCGAGGAGGAAATCAAAGACCTCGGGCTGACCGTGCTCGCCGCACAACCTGCGCTGTTCCGCTCCGTTCTGAACCTGGCCACCGGTCGACTTGATGATGCCGCCGCCGAGGCCCAGGCCGGGCTGATGATCGCCGACGAGCTGGGCACGCACGGGTTCATCCGCGTCGGGCTGTCCATGCTTGCTCTCATCGCCATGCGGCGTGGCGACATCGACGCCGCGGTCCAGCACATCGAGCGGTACCACTCCGTGCACGCCGCGCCCGGAATGTTGTTCGGGTCGGTGTGGGAAAGGTGGGTGATGGCGGCCGTGGCCGAGGCCCAAGGCGATCCCGAACGGGCGATTGACATACTCCACGCCATCTACACCGACAAGGAGGAGCGGCGCTGGGCGCTCATCACGACGCCTCTCACCGCCGCCTGGATGACCCGACTGGCGCTGGCCACGGGGAACCGCCCGTATGCGGAGGCCATCGTTGACACGGCCGAGTCCCTGGCCCAGAACAACCCCGACTTCCCTGTCATCGCCATCACGGCCGCCCACGCCCGCGGCATTCTCCACAAGGACCCCGGCGCGCTGGCCTCCGCCGTCGCCGAGCAGCCTGAACCGTGGGCACGCGCTTCGGCCGCCGAAGATCTCGGGGTCCTGCTGGCCACCACACCCGGCACCTCTGTCCGCGAGCAGGCCGTCAACAGCCTGGACCAGGCGCTCGACGGCTACCAGCGCGTCGGTGCGCTCCGGGACGCGGCACGCGTGCGAGCGAGACTGCGCGCGTTGGGTGTACGGCGCCGCCACTGGGCCCAACCACAGCGGCCTGCCTTCGGATGGGACAGCCTCACCGATACGGAACGCGCGGTGGCCGGGCTGATCGCCCGAGGATTGACCAACCGTCAGGCCGCCGGGCGAATGTTCCTGTCACCACATACGGTCTCCACCCATCTTCGCCGGATCTTCGCCAAGCTCGACATCGCCTCCCGTGTCGAACTGACCCGCATCGTCGCCGAAGAATGTCCGACCCTGCTCCGGGACTCGTAGCCGATCGATCAGGTGTGCTCGCTCCGGTCGGGCGTGGAGCGATATCGGGCCAGGCTTGAAGCCTGGGCTCGACGCGGACGCGCGTGAACGCCGTCAGTCATCAAGGACGGCCAGGTCGAGCCGGAGGAGGCGCTCGGGGTCGGCGATCGCGTCGATTTCCACAATCTTGCCGCGCGAGACGGTGACCCCGATGACCGCGATTGGCTGCCCGCCCATGGTCACGACAACACCCGCGGCTCCGTTCACCAGTGCCGGCCGCACCAGTGCCGAGGGCTCGTGGAACCTGAGCGCTTGACTGGCAACGTCCGCCGCACCGTGGACCACCACGGAAACATCCGGACGCGCCGTCCCCCCGTCGGCTCGCAGCACGACATCTGGGTCGAGGATCGCGACGAGCGCGTCGAGGTCGCCGCGGCGCGCCGCGGCGTAGAAGGCGTCGACTACTTCCCGCTGACGGCCGATATCGGGGTCGGGAGCTTGGACCTCGGCTCCTCGCACCCGGCGCCGGGCCCGGCTGGCGAGCTGCCTCGCCGTGGCCGGGGAACGCCCCACCATGGGGGCGATCTCGTCGAAGGGCAGGTCGAACATGTCGTGCAGGACGAACGCCAGTCGCTCGGCGGGGGTCAGTGTTTCGAGCACCACGAGCAGCGCGAGCCCGACCGAGTCAGCCAGCAGAGCCTCATCCTCAGGGTTCGTCCCGTCCGTACGGCTGATGACCGGGTCGGGCACGTACACGCCCACGGGCTCTTCACGCCGCGTTCTGCGCGAGCGCAGCACGTTCAGGCACACTCGGGCGACGATGGTGGTCAGCCAGGCGCCGAGGCTGTCGACGCCGCTGGCGTCTGACCGGCTGGCGCGCAGCCAGGCTTCCTGGACGGCGTCGTCGGCCTCGGCGAGCGAGCCGAGCATCCGGTACGCCACCCCCCGCAGGCGGGTCCGGTTCTTCTCGAAGCCCTCCGCCAGCCAGTCGGACTCGGTCATCGGTCACATTCCTCCGCCATTAGGTGTCACATAGGTGACCCCTCAAATCCGTTTGATGTGACAAGGAGACAAATCATTGCAGGCACGGAGGGCCAACCCAGCGCTGAGCGGTCCCGGCGCGTTCGATGCCCTGCAAGCGCTCGCGACGAGGCCGCCAAGCACTTCGAGGAGTCGGCTCTCGCCTCCCCGATCCTTCACATGAACCCCGCCACCAGGCAGGTGGCGGACGCGCGGTGAACACAGACAAGGAAGGAAACCGATGAGCGACATTCAGACCATCGCTGACCGCTTCGAGATCGAGGTGCTGCGCGGCGAGTTCACCGACGCGGGGATGATGCGCGACTACGACCGCTTCGCGTCGCTGTTCACACCGGACGGCGTGGTGCGGATCCCCGACATCAACGTTGAATTTGTCAGCCGGGAGGAGATCCGCGCCGGGATCGAGCGGCTGCAGGGTCTCTGGGACTACTTCGTGCAAACCGCGCACCCGGGCACGATCCAGCTTGAGGGAGACACCGCGGTCGGCCGTGCATACATCGCAGAGTTCGGGCGCATGCGCGACGGCAGCTCGCACCTGAACTACGCCGTGTACCACGACCGCTACCAGCGCACCTCGGACGGCTGGAAGTTCACGGAGCGCGTCTATGAGGTCAGGTACCTCGACACCACTCCGCTGGCGGGCTCGGCGCCCCACGCAGCGCCCGGGTCTATGCGCGAATCATGACCGGCTCGGAACTGAACGATCAACTATCTCTTTCCCCTCTAGGAGCGACCAAGCATGACAACCACGACCGAGCTCAGCGAGCTGACCGGTGACTACGTTCTCGACACCGCCCACACGCGGATCGGGTTCGTCGCCCGGCACGCGATGGCCACCAAGGTGCGCGGGCAGTTCGACGAGTTCGAGGGCAGCGCGTACCTGGACAGTGACGACCCATCGAAGTCGAGCGCCCAGCTGACGATCCAGGCGAAGAGCATCCAGACCCGCAACCAGCGGCGCGACGAGCACCTGCGCAGCAAGTTCCTGGACATGGACGACCACCCGGCCATCACCTTCGCCTCGACCAAGGTGAAGCAGGTCGACGGGACCAACTTCAAGGTCACCGGTGATCTGACCATCCACGGCGTGACCAAGCCGGTCACCGTGGACTTCGAGCTGACCGGCGCCGAGAACGACCCGTGGGGCAACTTCCGGGTCGGCTTCGAGGGCAGCGTCACGATCAACCGCAGGGACTGGGGCGTGAACTGGAACGCCGCGACCGGGGTCCTGGTCAGCGAGAAGGTGACGCTGGAGTTCGACGTCGCCGCGATCCGGCAGTCCTGACCGATGGCCCGGCGGCGTGCGGACCTGCTCGGCGCACGCAGAGCTCGTGCGGTGGGGCTGAGATCGGTCGACACGAACGAGATGAACCGGAAGTAGATCGTCCGGAACCGGTCCTAGCATGACGTCCATGACCGAGTTCCGTCAGCAGGACCTCACCGGAGCACGCTTCGAGCGCGTGAGCCTCCGGGGCGCCACCTTCACTCAGGTGCACCTCAACGATGCCCGCATGCACGCGGTCGACTTCACCGGGGCCCAGGTCCGCGGCGCCCTGTTCAACCAGAGCCGCCTGCGCGGCGTCGAGCTGGTCGACGTCGAGATCAGCGGCGAGCTACAGAACGTCGTCGTGAACGGCGTCGACATCGCACCGCTCGTCGAGGCCGAACTGAACCGTCGCATGCCCGGGCGGACGAAGATGCGCCCCGGCGACACCGACGGGTTCGGTGAGGCATGGGCCATCCTGGAGCGGCTGTGGGAGGGCACCGTCGCGCGTGCGAGGACATTCCCCGAAGCGGCGCTCCACCGCAGCGTCGACGACGAGTGGTCCTTCATCCAGACCCTGCGGCACCTCAACTTCGCCAGCGCTGCCTGGGTGGGCCGGATGATCCTCGGCAACACCTCGCCGTGGCACCAGTTGGACCTGCCGTGGGACGAGGCGCCCGGGTGGGACGGTGTCCCGTGGGACCGCGAGGCACGACCCTCGCTCGACGAGGTGCTCACGGTCCGACGCGAACGTCAGGCGATGGTCCGCCACGTCATGGAGTCCCTCACCGAGGAGCAATTCGCCTCCGAGGTGACTCACACCGAGCCCGGCTGGCCCCGGATGGAGAACTTCCCCTTCAAGAAATGTCTCCGCATCGTCCTCAACGAGGAATGGGAACACCGGCTCTATGCCGAACGTGATCTGACCTCACTGGAGAAAGAGCACTGATCATGGACATCCTGCTCATTGCCGGCCTGTGGCTCGACGGATCCGCATGGGACGATGTCGTGCCCACGCTCGAGGCCCTCGGCCACCGCCCCGTGCCGCTCACCCTCCCCGGTCAGGGTGACGGATCCGCCTCGGCCACGCTCGACGACCAGGTGGCAGCGGTGCTCGCCGCCATGGACTCAGTGTCCGAAAAGCCCATGGTGGTGGGGCATTCCGCCGCCTGCACGCTGGCTTGGCTGGCCGCCGACGCGCGACCGGAGCAGGTCGCCAAAGTCGCCCTCCTCGGCGGCTTCCCGTCCGCCGACGGGGAGTCCTACGCCGATTTCTTCGAGTCGAAGGACGGTGTCATGCCCTTCCCTGGCTGGGGCCCGTTCGAGGGGCCGGACTCTGCTGACCTTGACGAGGAGGCCAAGCGAATCTTCGCCTCTGCTGCGATCCCCGTCCCCGTGGGAGTGGCCAAGGGCGTGGTACGTCTGACGGACGAGCGACGGTTCGACGTCCCGGTCGTAGTCGTGTGTCCCGAATTCACCCCCGCCCAGGCTCAGGCGTGGATCGACGCCGGTGACGTGCCCGAGCTCGCCAAGGCCAAGCACCTTGACTTCGTCGACATCGACTCGGGCCATTGGCCCATGGTCAGCAAGCCGATCGAACTCGCCCGGCTCCTGGCCGCAGCGGCTGCCGAGGCCTGACATGGCGCTGCGGGACACGTCGCGCGCCATCGACGAGGACTCCGCTGCGGGCTTTTGACCACGTTTTTCACGGCGGTGGATCCGCCGGCCCAGCGGCGGGCGGTTGTTGCGCGTCGAACTCGCGAGCCGGGACGATGGGAGCGCCGCGAAAGGAACTCAAGGATGTCGTACACGATCCGGCCACTGGACGCCTCTACATGGGCTGCCTTCGCGGAGCTTGTCGAGCGCAACAACGGGGTCTTCGGTGGGTGCTGGTGCATTGGTTACCACCCGGAGTGCGGCCAGAAGGGGATCAGCCATCGCGCGGTCAAGGAGGACCGGGTCCGGACAGGTCGCGCTCATGCCGCGCTCGTCCTCGACGAGGACGGCGCCGCACAGGGGTGGTGCCAGTACGGCAGCCCCGAGGAACTCCCTGGCATCAAGCACAGGCGCGAGTACGAGAAGGACGCGCCGCCGCGCCCGGACTGGCGGATCACCTGCTTTTACGTCGACAAGAAACATCGCGGCCAGGGCATCGCGCGGGTGGCGCTGGAAGGCGCGCTCGACCAGATCGCCCATGCCGGCGGCGGCCTCGTCGAGGCCATCTCCGAGGTGACCACCGGCCGCCAGGCGCCGGACCGTTTCCTGTTCAGCGCGACCGTCGAACTCTTCGAGCAGTTCGGATTCACCCGCGGCCGGCAGGTCGGCAAGCACGCCTGGATTGTGAGCAGAGTATGTCGAGATCCTTCGGACTGAGGACGTCCAGGTCGGCCGGGGCGGGCCGACCTGGACGTCATGATCAGACGAGGTCGAACCGGTCGAGGTTCATCACCTTGTCCCACGCCGCGACGAAGTCGTTCACGAACTTCTCCTTCGCGTCATCGCTCGCGTAGACCTCCGCGAGCGCGCGCAGCTCGGAGTTCGACCCGAAGACGAGGTCGACACGGCTGCCCGTCCACTTGACCTCGCCCGTGGCGGCGTCGCGACCCTCGAACGTGTTCGCGTCCTCGGACGTCGCCTTCCACGTCGTGCCCAGGTCGAGCAGGTTGACGAAGAAGTCGTTGGTCAAAGACCCGGGGGTCGTGGTGAAGACGTCGAGCGGCGACTGCTGGTGGTTCGCGCCCAGGACGCGGAGGCCACCGACGAGGACCGTCATCTCGGGGGCGCTCAGGGTCAGCAGGTTCGCCCGGTCGATCAGCAGGTATTCGGCCGGCAGCCGGTTGCCCTTCCCGAGGTAGTTGCGGAACCCGTCGGCGGTCGGCTCGAGCGCGGCGAACGACTCCACGTCGGTCTGCTCCTGCGACGCGTCCGCGCGGCCCGGCGTGAAGGGGACCTCGACGTCGAAGCCGGCGTCCTTGGCGGCCTGCTCGACGGCCGCAGCGCCAGCGAGCACGATCAGGTCGGCGAGCGAGATCTGCTTGCCGCCGGTCTGGGCGGCGTTGAAGCCCTCCTGGATCCCCTCCAGGGTGCGCAGCACCGTCGCCAGCTGGTCGGGGTCGTTGACCTCCCACCCGCTCTGCGGCTCGAGGCGGATGCGCGCGCCGTTGGCGCCGCCGCGCTTGTCGCTGCCGCGGAAGGACGAGGCCGACGCCCACGCGGCGGACACGAGCTGGGACACCGACAGGCCCGAGGCGAGCACCTGGCCCTTGAGGGAGATAACGTCCTCGGCGTCGATGAGTTCGTGGGTCACCGCGGGGAGGGGGTCCTGCCACAGCAGCGTCTCGGCCGGGACCTCCGGGCCGAGGTAGCGCACGATCGGGCCCATGTCGCGGTGGGTCAGCTTGTACCACGCCCGGGCGAAGGCGTCCGCGAGCTCGTCGGGGTTCTCGAGCCAGCGTCGCGTGATCTGCTCGTAGACCGGGTCGACGCGGAGGGCGAGGTCGGTCGTCAGCATCGTCGGGGCGAGGGTCTTCGAGGGGTCGTGGGCGTCGGGGACGGTACCGGCCCCTGCGCCGTCCTTCGGCCTCCACTGGTTCGCGCCGGCGGGGCTCTTGAACAGCTCCCACTCGTAGCCGTACAGGATCTCGAGGAAGCTGTTGTCCCACGTCACCGGGGTGTTCGTCCACACACCCTCGAGACCGCTGGTGATCGCGTCGCCGCCCTTGCCGGTGCCGTACGTGCTCTTCCAGCCGAGGCCCTGGTCCTCGAGCGAGGCGGCCTCGGGATCGGGGCCGACGTGGTCCGCCGGGCCCGCACCGTGGGTTTTGCCGAAGGTGTGTCCGCCCGCGATCAGGGCGACCGTCTCCTCGTCGTTCATCGCCATCCGGCGGAACGTCTCACGGATGTCGCGGGCCGCGGCGAGCGGGTCCGGGTTGCCGTTCGGGCCCTCCGGGTTGACGTAGATGAGGCCCATCTGGACCGCGCCGAGGGGGTTCTCCAGCTCCCGGTCGCCGGTGTAGCGCTCGTCACCGAGCCAGGTGGACTCGGGACCCCAGTAGACGTCCTCGTCGGGCTCCCAGACGTCCGCACGACCGCCGGCGAAGCCGAAGGTCTTGAAGCCCATCGACTCCAGGGCGACGTTGCCGGTGAGGATCATGAGGTCGGCCCACGAGAGCTTCTTGCCGTACTTCTTCTTGACCGGCCACAGCAGGCGGCGAGCCTTGTCGAGGTTCCCGTTGTCCGGCCAGCTGTTGAGGGGGGCGAAGCGCTGCTGGCCGGCCCCGGCGCCGCCGCGGCCGTCGCTGATCCGGTAGGTGCCCGCGCTGTGCCACGCCATCCGGATCATGAACGGGCCGTAGTGGCCGAAGTCGGCCGGCCACCAGTCCTGCGAGGTCGTCAGCACCTCTGCGATGTCCTGCTTCACGGCCGCGAGGTCGAGGGTCTTGAACGCCTCGGCGTAGTTGAACTCCTCGCCGAAGGGGTTGGCCACGGCGGGGTTCTTGGCGAGGATCTTCAGGTTGAGCCGCTCCGGCCACCACTGGCGGTTTCCGCCGCCCTGAGTCGGGTGCGGGGCGCGCTCGTGCGCGACCGGGCAGCCACCTCCGCCCTCCGTCTTCGCGTCTGTGACGATCGCTTCGTGGTTCTCAGACATGGAAATCCTTCCGGACTAGGGGGATCACGGTGCTCAGGAACTGCGGCTGGTGGAACAGCCGGGGCACAGGCCCCAGTAGATGACCTCGGCCTCGTCGATCGAGAAGCCCTGGTCGTCGGCCGCGCTCAGGCAGGGCGCATGGCCGACCGCGCAGTCGACGTCAGCGACGACACCGCACGACCGGCACACGATGTGGTGGTGGTTGTCACCGACGCGTCCCTCGAACCGGGCCGGGCTGCCGGCCGGTTCGATGCGGCGTACGAGTCCCGCCGCGGTGAGCGCGTTGAGGGCCTCGTACACGGCTTGAAGGGAGACATGGCCTACGCGATCGCGCACCCCGGAGGCGAGTGCCTCGACGCCGAGGTGGTCGCCGTCCCGGACGGCATCGAGCAGTGCGACGCGGGCGGCCGTTACCCGCAGACCTGCCCCCCGCAGCTCCTCGGCGGTGGTCGGCGTCCTGGGTGCGGTCATGCGCCAAACCTATCTTCATAAACACGAACCGTCCAAGACAACGAATGGTCCAAGTCTATGCCGCGTCAGGTTACGTTTGCCCCGTTGTGGCGTGACGTGCTGGTGGCAGAACGAGGACGGGTAGACCGAAGCCGTCAGCCGAGAGGCAGTCCACTGTCTCGCACCATCTGAAGATCCTGGCCGACGTGCGGTTCGTGCTGGTCGAGAAGCAGGGGACCGCCGGCCTGTACCGGATCAACGAGGCCTGCGTAAGTTGTTTTCCGACCGCCGCCGACGTGGTCATGGGCAGGCCTGTTCCGGCCGCGCCTACTTGCGAGTGAAGGAGCATCGCCATGGCGCATGACGAGATCGTCGATCACTACTCGCAGCTGGCCCGGGCCGCGGCCGCCGGCCGGGTTGTCGCCGACTGCGGGGCGGACGCCTTCGAGCAGGGGCGTTTCGGCGCCGCCGGTTACGACGACACCAGCGCCCTGCCTGAGGGTGCGGTGCGGGCCAGCCTGGGTTGCGGCAACCCGGTGGCGGTGGCCGAGCTGCACGAGGGGGAGACCGTACTGGATCTGGGGTCGGGCGGCGGGATCGACGTGCTGTTGTCGGCGCGCCGGGTCGGCCCGCGCGGGAAGGCGTACGGGCTGGATGCCAGTCCTGACATGCTGGCGCTGGCCCGTCGCAACGCCGAGCAGGCGGGCGTGACCAACGCCGAGTTCCTGCACGGCGGCATCGAACGCGTTCCGCTGCCGGACCGGTCGGTGGACGTGGTCATCTCCAACTGCGTGATCAACCTGTCCGACGACAAGGGCGCCGTGCTCGCGGAGGCGTTCCGAGTGTTGCGGCCGGGCGGCAGGTTCGGGGTCAGCGATGTCGTGGTCGACGGCGAGGCCGGCCCGGGGCAGCGGCAGGCGGCCGAGCAGCGGATCGGGTGCGTGGCCGGGGCGCTGCCGGTGCGTGAGTATCGCGAGCTGCTGGGGGCGGCCGGGTTCGTCGGCGTACGCATCACGCTGACCGCTGATCACGGCGACGGCGTGCATTCGGCGATCGTCCAGGCCGTCAAGCCCGCGGCCGGGCCTGGGCTGGAGATACGGCCGATGCGTACGGCTGACGCCGAGCAGGTGTTGGCCGTCTACCAGGCCGGCCTGGACACCGGGCAGGCCAGCTTCGAAACGACGGCGCCGAGCTGGGAAGGCTTCACCGCCGCCAGGCCGGCGCACCTGCGTCATGTGGCCGTCGACACCCAGACCGGCCAGGTGGTCGGCTGGGTGGCGGCCTCCCAGGTCTCGGCCAGGCCCGTGTACTCCGGCGTGGTCGAGCACAGCATTTACGTCCACCCCGGCTGCCAGGCGCAAGGTATCGGGCGCGCCCTGCTGGCGGCGTTCGTCGCAGCCGCCGAGGCCGCGGGCGTGTGGACCATCCAGTCCGGAGTCTTCCCCGAGAACACCGCCAGCCTCGCGCTGCACCAGGCCCTCGGCTTCCGTACGGTGGGCGTGCGCGAGCGCATCGGCCGCCACCACGGCGTCTGGCGCGACGTGGTCTTCATCGAACGCCGCAGCCCGGCTACCTAGACCGCCAGCACCGCGGGAAGTGCGCGCACGACGGCCAGGATGCGGATCAGGCTCGCCGGTGCTGACGCGCAAGGGCGGCGCCGCGCACCGGCGTTTCGGCCGGGCCTACGTCTGGGGGTTGGTGGTGGTGTTCGTACGTGGCGCTGCTGACCGCCTTCTACGTCGACAACGGCCCGCACCTGCCGCTGTGGGATCGCTTACCGACCTGGGCGCTGTGGCTGCTGCCCGCTTCGGTGGGATTCCCGGTCATCTTCCGGGCGATCAAGGTGAGGGAGCGGGTCGGCTGGGTACAGCAGCCGGACGAGGGCCAGGCCGAGCCCGGCACCGATGAGTTGGGCGGCGATGAAGCCGGGGGCGGAGGCCGGGGCGATGCCGGCGAAGGTGTCGGTGAGGGTGCGGCCGAGGGTGACGGCGGGGTTGGCGAAGCTCGTACTGCTGGTGAACCAGTAGGCGGCGCCGATGTAGGCGCCGACCGCGGGCGGGGCCAGCGCGGCGCGGCCGGTGCGGGTCAGGGCGAAGATGAGCGTGACCAGGCCGGCGGTGGCGACGATCTCGCCCAGCCACAGGGCGGGGCCGGTGCGCAGGTGGGTGGAGGTGGTGATGGCGGGCAGCTCGAACATGAGGTTGGCCAGGACCGCGCCGCCGATCGCGCCCGCGACCTGGGCGGGCAGGTAGACCAGTCCCTTCAGCCCGTCGCGGCGGCTCAGCAGCCAGTCGGCCAGCGAGACGACGGGGTTGAAGTGCGCGCCGGAGACCGGGCCCATGATGAGGATGAGCACCGTCAGGGCGAAGGCGGTGGCAGTGGAGTTTTCCAGCAGTTGCAGGCCGACGTCGCCGGGCGACAGGCGCTGCGCCATGATGCCCGAGCCGATCACCGCCGTCACCAGCAGGCCGGTGCCGACGGCTTCCGCGAGTGCCCGCCGGGCCAGATCGGTCACGCTTGACCCGCAGCCGCCGGGACGTCGAGCTCGGCCAGCAGGGCGCGTACGCGGCGTTCGATCTCGTCCCGGATCGGCCGTACCGACTCCACCGACTGGCCTGCGGGGTCGGGCAGGTCCCAGTCCTCATAGCGTTTGCCGGGGAAGACCGGGCAGGCGTCGCCGCAGCCCATGGTGACGATGACGTCGGCGGCCTGGGCGATCTCGGTGGTCCACGGCTTGGGGAACTCGCCGGTGATGTCGATGCCGCGCTCGCGCATCGCCTCGATCGCGGACGGGTTGATCTGCTCGCCCGGCTCCGAGCCGCCCGACCAGCCGATCGCCCGGTCTCCGGCCAGGTAAGTGAACCAGCCGAGCGCCATCTGCGAGCGCCCCGCGTTGTGCACGCACAGGAACAGCACGATCGGTGTGCCGGAGGTCAGCAGGTCGCGCCGGTATGTGGGCTGGGTCATGGTGTGCCCTTCGTCGGGGAGCGGTCATCGGTGAGGGCGGTGGCGAGCCGGTCGACGCGGCCGGCCAGGTCGGTGAAGGCGCGCTCGAAGGCGTCGTCGGTGTCGGCGGTGACCGGGTCGGGCACCGACCAGTGCAGCGGCGGGCGGGCGGTGAGGTGTTCGTAGGCGTTGTCGCAGACCGCCACCACCAGATCGCCGGTGCGGATGGTGTCGCTGATGTGGGCGGTGGCGTGCGGGTCCAGGCTCAGGTGGTGGTGGCGGGCGGTGGCGAGCGCCCGCGCGTGTACACGTGTGGCGGGGTGGGTGCCGGCCGAGGTCGCGGGCAGGCGGCTGCGGCTCTGCCACAGGGCGGCGGCCAGTTGGGAACGGGCGGAGTTGCGGGTGCACACGAACACCACCCGCCCGGCCGCCATCGGCGCGGACGCCGCGGGGGTGAGCCCGGCCAGCACGTCAGGCACGAGCCTTACGTAGCTGCGCCGCCGGTCGGCCTCCGAACGCGCCCGCACCACCAGCCCGGCCTCCTCCAGCACCTTCAGGTGGTGGGCCAGCAGGTTGGACGACAGCCCGAAGGTTTCGCCGAGCTCGCCGGGGGAGCGATCGCCCAGCAGCAACGCATCGACCATCGCCAGCCGGACGGGATCGCCCAGCGCCGCGTGTATCGCGGCACGCCTAATTATATCAGTCATAATTGACTCAATTTTCGCTGATATAAATGCTGGAGTCAAGGGTGCAGGGCGCGCAGGGCTGTAGCAGCGACGTCCGAAGGTCGCCAGCGTCCGCCCCTGGCGTGCGGCAAGGGTGGGGACATGAGCACCGTTGTCGATACACATGTCCAGATCGAGCCGAACATCCTGTACTTCGGCACGCCCGTGGTCCTGATCTCCTCCATGAACGAGGACGGGACGGCCAACCTGGCTCCCATGTCGTCCGCCTTCTGGCTCGGGTGGCGGGGGATGCTGGGGTTGGGGACCAGGGCCAAGACGGCCCAGAATCTGCTCAGGACGCGTGAATGCGTACTGAATCTTCCGTCCGACGCCATCGCCGCGGCCGTCGATCGGCTTGCGCTCACGACCGGGTCCGATCCCGTTCCTGAGCGGAAGCAGGCGCGGGGGTATCGGTTCGTGCCGGACAAGTTCCGGCGGGCGGGGTTGACCGCCACTGCGTCCGAGACGGTGGCGCCGCCTCGGGTGGCCGAGTGTCCGGTCAGCATGGAGGCGGTCGTCGAGGCGGCGCATCCGGTGGGTGACGATGGCGGGACGCTGGCGTTCGAGGTGCGGGTGCAGCGGGTTTGGGTGCATGAGGAGATCCGGATGGCGGGGACGAGTGATCGCATCGATCCCGACGCCTGGCGGCCGCTGATCATGAGCTTTCAGAAGTTGTACGGGCTGGGGCCGCAGGTGCATCCCTCCACGCTGGCGCGAATTCCTGAGCGCCTTTATCGAAGCGCTGACCTAGACCGGGCCCGTACCGTCTAGCAGGGCCAGCCAGGTCCGATCCGGGCAAAGGCGCCTGATCTCGGCGGGCGGGAGCCACTCCGCGAGGGTGCTCTCCGAGCCGGTGGGCGGGTGGGTCGGCGGGCCTGGGTGCGGGAGGCGGGCTTGGAACATCGTCAGGTACGCCAGCGACGGGTAGCGGTAGCCGGCGGGAGGCGGTTCGAGGAGTTCGATACGTTCCCAGGCGAACGCGGACAGGGCGGACGGCGGTAGGTGGAGGCCGGTTTCTTCGTACAGCTCCCGGGCGGCGGCTTCGGCGGCGGTTTCGCCGGGTTCGAGGTGGCCGCCTGGGATGTCCCAGCCGCGGCCTTCGCGATCCACGCAGGTCATGAGGGTTCTGCCGGTGTCGTCCGAGACGAATGCGAACGCGGAGGTGGTTTGATCCGTGGGTGGGAGGGTTCGGGAGAGGATCAGGTCCAGGCGGTGCGCCACGGGGATCCAGGGCACCGTGGTGGTCGCGATCACATGCGTCATAGGCCAATCCTCGCCGAGAACGCGGGGGTCAGACGCCTCGGCGCATGGCTCGGTTGCCCAGATAGAGGCCGATCGCGGCTATGGCACAGGCGGCGGCGGTGCCGTACAGGATTGATGGGTTCAGCAGGTCCCCCGAGAAAAGGGCTCGTTGGGCGTCGACGATGTAGGTGACCGGGTTGGCGTGCCCGATCACGCGGAGCCAGGTGGGGGCGGTGTCCATGGGGAGCAGGACGCCGGAGAGGAGCAGCACCGGGAACAGGACCGACTGGCTGACGATGTAGAACAGGGTCCCGCCGGGGGCCGACTTGATGGCCAGGACGAACGACAGCGAGCCCAGGCCGACGCCGAACACGACCAGCTGGATCAGGCCCGCCAGGACTCCCGCGGGGTGCAGCTCGAAGCCCAGGGGGAGGGACAGCAGGATGATCAGTACGGCCTGGGCCAGCAGGATGATCATCTCTTTCATGGTGCGGCCCACCAGCATCGCCGTGCGGTTCAGCGGCGTGACCATGAGGCGTTCCATCGAGCCGCCGATCAGCTCCACCAGCAACGTGTAGCCGGAGCCCATGGGGCCAGTCAGGCACATCATGACCAGGATCCCCGGCACGAACCACTGCCACGACGAGCCGACCGCCCCGTCCAGCAACGATCCGAACAGGAACAGGAACAGCAGCGGCTGCCCCATCTCGAAGAGCAGACCGGCGGGCTCGCGTCGGACCGGCGCGAACTCGCGGGAGAAAACGGTGGCGGTGTCACGCAGGAATGTCGTCATCGGTGAGGCTTCTCCCGGTAAGAGTGAGGAACACGTCGTCGAGGGTGGGGCGGGTGGTCTCAGCGGTGATGACCTTGATGCCGGAGCTGTCCAGGGCTCTGAGGTAATCGGGGAGTGCGGCGGCCGCGTTGGGGACCCTGATGCGGACGGTCGTGCCTTCTGCGGTGGTGCCTGCGAAATGGGCGGCCTTTGTCGCTTCTTGTTCCGTGGCGGTCGTGATGGTGATGTGGTCGCCCGCCAGGTCGTTCTTGAGCTGCTCGGCGGTGCCGTCGGCGATGATCCGGCCGTTGTCGATGATCACTACGCGTTCGGCCATGTTGTCGGCTTCCTCCAGGTAGTGGGTGGTCAGAAACAACGTCGTCCCGTACGTCTCCCGCAGCCGGAGGATGTGCTGCCAGATCTCCGCCCGGCTCTTCGGATCGAGGCCCGTCGAGGGTTCGTCGAGGAAGAGCAGGTCGGGGCGGTGGATGAGGCCGAGGGCGATGTCCAGGCGGCGGCGCTGGCCGCCGGAGAGCGTGCCGGGCTTCCGCTTGGCCAGGGGTTTCAGGTCCAGGAGGTCCAGCAGTTCGTCGGCTCTGGCGGCTGCCCGCCTGGTGGTGAGGCCGTAGCAGCGGCCCTGGGTGACGAGCTCGTCTCGGACGAGGAAGTTCTCGCCCGCGCTGTGCTGCTGGCCCACGTAGCCGATGCGGGCGCGTACGCCGGCCGGGTCCCTGGCCACGTCGCGGCCCGCCACCATGGCGGTGCCGGAGGTGGGCGGCAGGAGCGTCGTGAGCATGCGCAGGGTGGTTGACTTGCCTGCGCCGTTCGGGCCCAGGAACGCGACGAGCTGGCCGGCTGCCACGTCGAGGTCGATGGCGCGGACGGCTTCGACGGTCTCCTTCTTGACTTTGAACACTCGGGTCAGTCCCCGGGCATGGATCATGGTCGGTCGCCTCCGGGCATGGCGAAGGAACCCCAGGTCGGGGGCTCGATTTGAGGATCGGGTCTAGTTTGTGCAGGGGAAGGCCGGTTTGGCAAACGCGAATGTCACGTTCATATACGCCCCCCACCTGCGGAAACGACGTACCGGGCAGTGGCTCGGTGACGGTGAGTTTTGCGGGTCTGAGGTGCGGTTTTCCGGGTGCTGGAAAGTTTTCGGCGGGGGCTTTGGCAGCATGGCTGAGCATGTGCGAACAGGTCGTGCTCGTGAACGGACTGCAGGGGGCCGGGAAGACCACGGTCGCGCGGGCGCGGGGGTGCGCGAGGTCTGGTGTGAGGTGGCGCCTGAGCTGGCCAGGCAGCGGTACGAGCGGCGCGTACGGCATGCGATCCACCTCGATGCCGAGGTCGATGACGAGCGGTGGAGCGAGTGGGTGGCGGGGGCGCGGCCGTTGGGGTTGGGGGTGGTGTATTGGCTTGATACGTCGAAATCAGTGGATATTTCGGGACTTGCGGAATTGTGTGGCCCTCCGCGATGATCTCCCGCGTGAAAAGTCTGTGGTTATTAGCGGTAATTGCGGCGGTTGGGATGGGCGGAGTCGCTCAGGCGGCCGATGGTGTTCCCGGGGTCGACGTCAGTAACTGGACCGGCGAGATTGACTGGGAAAGCGTGGCCTCGGGTGGCGGGAAGTTCGCGTTCGTGCAGGCCACCGAGGGGAACAACTACCTCAACCCAAGTTTCGACGCCCAGTACGGCGGCGCCGCGACGGCGGGGCTCGTTCGAGGCGCATATCACTTTGCGCAACCGCACGAATCCGATGGGGCAACGCAGGCCGACTATTTCCTGCAGAACGGCGGCAACTGGATCAGCGACGGCCAAACCCTGCCCGGAGTGCTCGATATCGAGGACAACCCGTACAAGGACCGGAACGGCAAGAACAACTGTTACGACCTGTCCGCCAAGGACATGGTCACCTGGATCAAGGACTTCACGAAGAAGTACCGCGCGGCCACCGGGCGGCACGCGATCATCTACACCACCACGAGCTGGTGGCAGACCTGCACCGGGAACTCCGACGCGTTCAAGTCCAACCCGCTCTGGCTCGCCCGCTGGGGCACCGACCCCGGTGAGCTGCCCAAGAGCTGGACGAAGCACACGTTCTGGCAGTCGGCGGACAAGGGCCCGCTGGCCGGCGGCGGGAACTCGTTCAACGGCACGGAGTCCCAGCTCGACGAGCTGGCCAACCCGCCGGCCGAGGTGACGGTCTCGGGCGCGGCCAAGAGCAGGAAGACCTACACGGTCACCGTTTCCAACACGGGGCCGCATCCGGTGAAGGACGTCAAGGTCTCGGGGCGGGCGTTCGGCGGGCAGCGGGTGGTGAAGGCGCCGGGGTGCAAGTTCAGCGGTACGGCGGTGTCGTGCTCGGTCAAGGAACTGCCTCGCGGGAAGAAGGTGACGTTCACGTTCACCACCAAACCCAAGGCAAAGGGAACAGTTGGCATGAACTTCACCGTTGGATCAGTGAAACTTACCCTTAAAGGGGGATAAATCCCCCGGCTTGGCACCGAAGGGGGCGGGATGGGGCGGGACTCAGCCGGTGCCGCCTTGAGGCGGCGGTCGGCCGTGGTGGCGGCGTTGGTTCTGCTGACCGCCACCGCCTCCGTGCCGCTCGACCTGTACGTGCCGCACACGATCGTCCGGCTCGCCTACGAGATCGGGCACCGCGACATCGCGTACTCGTGGGGCGGCGGCCACGACGCGGAGCCCGGGCCGTCGAAGGGCACGTGCGAGGGGTACCGGGGAGCGGTCAGGCCCTGCCCGGCCGCCAGGACGAGGGGGCTCGACTGCTCGGGCTTCGCCAGGTGGGTCTACGCGCAGGCGCACGGGGCTGACGTGCTGGGGCCGGGGACCACCAACGATCAGGTACGGAAGATGCGGCGGGTCGCGTCGGCCGTACCAGGAGACCTGGTTTTCTTCGGAAAAATCACGAAAAAATCCGTCAAAACTCACCATGTAGGCATCTATCTGGGCCATGGGAAGATGATGAACGCACCCGAGACCGGGGCCGTCGTGCGCATCGACGACATCGCGCGGAAGAAGGATTTCGCGGGCTTCTACCGCTACTGACCAAAGGGTGCCCATGCTCGACCTCCACATCCTTGGACCGCTCCAGGCCACGCTGCACGGGCGCCCCCTTGACCTCGGGTCCGCCAGGCAACGAGCGGTGATCGCGCGGCTGGTGGCGGCCGGCGGCCAGGTGGTGTCGACCGACCGGTTCATCGACGACCTGTGGCAGGGGCAACCGCCGCCCAAGGCGCTGGCCGCCCTCCAGGTCTACGTCTCGAACCTGCGCCGCGTGCTGGAGCCGGATCGTCCGCCGCGGGCTCCGGCCACCGTGATCGTGAGTGCGCCGCCCGGTTACCGGCTGTGCCTGCAGGAGGACGCGGTGGACGCGTGGCGGTTGCCGGGGCTGATCGACACGGCCGGCGCCGCGCTGAAGCGGGGCGAGGGTGCGGTCGCCTACGACCTGCTCGAACATGCGCTGGGGTGGTGGACCGGGCCCGCCTACGGGGAGTTCGCCGATGACTGGGCGGAGGTCGAGGCGAGCCGGTTGGGCGAGCTCCGGTTGATCGCCGTGGAGTATCGCGCCGAGGCCGCGCTCCTGCTGGGCCGGCACGCCGAGGTGGTGCCCGAGCTGCGCCGGCACGCCGCGCAGAACCCGCTTCGGGAGAACGCGGTACGCCTGCTCGCCCTGGCCCACTACCGCTCGGGCAGCCAGGCCGACGCGCTGGCCGTGTTACGCCAGGCCCGCGAGCACCTGGCCGACGAACTCGGCGTCGACCCCGGCCCGGTCTTACGCGCCCTCGAACAGGACATCTTGCGCCAGTCCGATTCGCTGCACGCGCCCGAACTCGTCGAACAGGTGCAGGCCAGGCCCGCGCTCCGGCCGCAGCCCGCGCTCGTCGGCCGGGCACGCGAGCTCGCGATCCTGCGTACAGAGGCCGAGCAGCCCGTGCACCGGACGGTGTGGCTGGGAGGCGAGCCGGGCGCGGGGAAGAGCGCGCTGGCCGAGGCGTTCGCGGCGGAGCTGGCCGGACGTGGGTGGCGGGTGGCGGTCGGGCGCTGCCCGGAGATCGACGGTGACGCGCCGCCGGCCTGGGCGTGGAGCGAGATCGTACGGCAACTGGCCGCCGCCGGGGCGCCTGACGAGCCCGCCAGGCTGGCGCCGCTGTTGCACGACGGTGTCGCGATTCAGAGCCAGTTCCAGCTGGCCAGGGCAGTGGCGGGGTATCTGGCGGCGCATGCGCCGCTGGTCGTGGTGCTGGAGGATGTGCATCGTGCCGACGGCGAGACGTTGCATCTGCTGCGGCATCTCGAGCCGTCCGCCCGGTTGCTGGTGATCGCCACCTATCGGCCTGCGGAGATCAACGACGACCTGGCCGCCACGCTGGCCGCGCTCGCCGCCGGCAGCCGGCACCTGGAGCTGGCCGGGCTCGACGAGGCCGACGTCGCGACCCTGATCGCCGTGCATTGCGAACGCGAGCTGGACGCGGCGACCGTCCGTACCATCACGGAACGCACGCTCGGCAACCCGCTGTTCGTCTGCGAGATCGCCCGGCTGCTCGCCGCCGAAGGGCCCGCCGCCGCCTCGGCGTTGCCGCCCGGCGTTCGCGACCTGATCCGGCGCAGGATCGCCCGGCTGCCCGCGACCGCGCAGACCGTGTTGCGCAACGCCGCCATCGTCGGCCGGGACGCGGACGTGGACGTGCTGATCGCGCTGCACGACGGGGACGAGGAGACGGTGTCCGACGGGGTCGAAGCCGGGGTCATGACCGGGCTGCTGGCCGAGCCGGGGCCTGGGCGGGTGCGGTTCGCGCACGTTCTGGTGCGGCAGGCGCTTTATGAGGACACGGCGCGGATTCGCCGCACTCGGCTGCATGGGCGGGTGGTGACGGCTCTTGAGCGGGTACGTCCGGCGGACGTGGCCGCACTGGCCCATCACGCGCTTGAAGCGGCTTCGCCCAGTGCGATCCGGTATGCGCGGGCGGCGGCCGTCCAGGCGTCCGGGTTGCATGCGCACCGGGAGGCGGCGGCGTTGTGGCGGGCGGCGCTGGAGCTGGCGGGGGACGATGAGACCCGGCTCGAGCTGTTGTGCGGGCTGGTGTCGGCGCTGGGGCACGCCGGTGACGTGGTGGGCGCGGTCGCGGCCAGGAGCGAGGCCGTGGAGCTCGGGCTGCGGCTCGGGGGCGAGGGCAAGGACAGTGGGCCGCGGGCCGGTGCTGTGGCTCGGGCGTTGACCTCGTTCGATGCGCCTGTGACGTGGTCGATCCAGCAGGACGTGCGGCTCGACGAGGGGTTCGTGGCGGCCGTTGAGGCCGAGCTGGGTGCGGATCCCGATGACGCGACGCGTTGCCGCCTGCTTGCCGCACTCGTCTTCGCCGTGGAGAGCCACGACGACGCCCGGGTCGACGCGGCTGGGGCTGAGGCGGTGTCGCTGGCGCGGCGGCTGGGGCGGCCGGATCTGCTCTGCCTCGCGCTCAACGCGCGCTACTTCGCCGTGCTCTCACCCGAACGGCGGGACGAGCTGGCAGCTGTCGGATCCGAGTTGCTCGAACTGGGCCGGACGCATCGGCTGGTCGGCTACCTGACCTTGGGACACCTGTCACTGATGATGAACGCGCTCGGGCGCAACGACCTGGCCGCCGCCACGCATCACGCCGACGAAGGGGTACGGGTCTCGACCAGCGGGCAGTTGGGGCTGGCGTTGACGGTGCTGACGTTGTTCGGGGCGATGCGGCAGCTCGTGGCGGGCGAGTTCGACGCGGCCGAGGCCGCTTACACGTGGCTGGCCGAGCAGATGGCCGAGCGCGGGGGCGCCAACGCGGAGGCGATCGGGCTGCTGGGACGGTACGTGGTGCGTTGCGCTCGCGGGGACGCGCACCGGTCGGTGGACGAGATCGCGGCGCACTACGAGCAGGTGCCTCGATCCGGGATGGCCGAGTTGTATGCCGGGGTGCTGGCCGCCAGTGGCGAGCCGGCGGCCGCCAGACGGATCTGGCGGCCTGACGAGCCGCATCCTCGGGACTACTACTGGTTGCTCTGGGAGACGCAGCGGGCGATGACCGCCGTGGCGCTGGGGGATCGTGAGGTGGCCGAGCGCTGTTACCGGAACCTGGCGCCGTGGGACGGGGAGGTGGCGGGGATGCAGAGCGGATCGGTCGCCCTGGGGCCGGTGGCGCTGGTGCTGGGGGATCTGGCGGGGGTGCTGGGGTTGGACGGTGCCGGACACTACGCCAGGGCTGTCGAGGTGGCCGGGCTGGTCGGGTCGCCGCACTGGGCAAGGGCGGCGGCGGGTGGCGGTGATCGGCTTGGCCCCGGCTCTAGCCGAAGATCAGCCGCTGGCGACGCTGGTGGCCGGGGTTGAGGAGTCTGAGGAGGATCCGGAGCGCCAGGCCTGCTGTTCTGCGGAGTTCGTCCATCTCGTCCGGGTGGGCGTACTGGGCGATCCTGGGCACGTCGAAGGACAGCTTGCTGCCCTTGCGTGCGGCCTCCTCGACCTTGTGCCAGTCCGCCTCCGAGACGTACTTGAGGATGACCGGGAACACCAGCCGTTCCTCCTCCTCGATGTGCTCGTCGAGCAGGTCGGCGAGGGTGCCGAGGGACTTGGCCAGCCGCTTCGGGGCCGCCGCGTCCGTGCCGAGGATGGCCGCGGTCTGGATGATCTCCTGCAGCAGCGGGTCGAGTGCGGCGTGGTCGTCGGTGAGGTCGCTCAGGTCCACTTCGGCGCCGGCCGACCGGACGATGATCGGCCAGAGGACCTCGTCCTCCGCCGTGTGATGGTGGTGGATGCCCTCGCACAGGTCGCGGGCGAAGGCGTGGATGGCGGCGTGCCTCGCCGAGCCGGCTTGCTGTTCGCCGGCGGCGATCTCGTTCACGACGGTGGCGAGTTTGCGGGTGTCGGCGCGCATGGCGCGGTGGTTGATGCGCATTGCGAGCAGGTTGGGGGCCATGTGGCGCTCCTTCTCTTGGGATGGCACCAGCGTGCGCCCGGGCTCTTGGGCCCTTCTTGGTGCCGACTTGGTATGGCTGTAACGCGTGTGGCGTGGCGGAAAATGAGAGACCCTGCGGCTACTCTGTGCCGCTATGGACAGGCGATGGGTCGGCCTCGACGGCTACGAGGTCGTGGGGGTCGTGCGTGCCGGGCGGCAGGTGCTGCGGGTGCGTCGGCACGGGTGGCTCGTCGCCGACTGCACGACCGTCGCGGAGGTGGCCGGACACCTCGATCTGGCCGATCTGTGCGAGGTGATCGAACTGCCCGTGCGGAGGAGGTCGGAGCCCCCCGCGAGGGCCGGAACGAGTTCGCGTCATCGCTGAGTGCCGTGTATGGTTACACCTGTCCGCAGCGCCGGACAGGCCCCTATAGCTCAGTCGGCAGAGCGTCTCCATGGTAAGGAGAAGGTCAACGGTTCGATTCCGTTTGGGGGCTCGCACCATCGATGGGCCTCACCGACAGGTGGGGCTTTTGGTTTTGGATTTCGGTTGTCGGGGGTTCCTGGGGCATACTGGGGGCACCCAACCCGATCAGGTGAGTTACGAATGTGCTCGCCGCTTCGGGTATCCTCTACGGGCCGGGGTCGTTACCGGCTCAAAGGCGGAGTAGCTCAGTCAGGCAGAGCAAACGGCTCATAATCGTTGTGTCGCCGGTTCAAGTCCGGCCTCCGCTACTGCCCATTCCCAGGTCGATCGGCCTGGGCACGGGCGTGTCCATGTCCCGAACGTAGAAAGGCACTCCCAAGTGGCTGCCACCGACGTTAGGCCGAAGATCACGCTGGCCTGCCAGGAGTGCAAGCACCGCAACTACATCACGCGGAAGAACCGGCGCAACGACCCGGATCGGCTTGAGCTGAAGAAATACTGCCCCAACTGCCGCTGCCACCGCGCGCACCGCGAGACCCGATAACCCGGTCTCCGGGGTAGGGGCTACTGCCCCCTCATATCCTCATATCGCGCAACCGGCGTCCCCTAGCAGGGCGCCGGTTCGTCGTGTCTACCGGCCGTCGCTCCTTGGGCCAGCCGGTTGGTGCCCGTCTTCATTGAGGTCGTGGGTGCACGCATCTGCCGGAGGTGGCGGGTGCGTCGGTGGCGCGTTCCGGTGGGATCGTGGGTGCCGGGGTTACCACCCAGGCGGTCAAGCGGGCGCGCGTAACGGCGGGGACCCCGCACCGGTCAGCGGGCGTATTCCTCGAGGCCCTCAGCCATGGTCGGCGGGTGGCGGCCTGCTTGGCTCCGCCGTACAAGATGGAGGTTTTGACAGGGGCGGGCGGGCAAAAAGGCGGTCATGGGTGGGGACAGCCGAACCTTGTTCTGTTAGCGTCGGGCTCAGCAGCGCTTCGGGCTGGAGACATGCGAGGGAGCACTGATGGCCTTGAATCGTGACTTCGTGGGCAGGACCTATCCGCCCAGCGCCCCTTACGAGGTCAGCCGGGTGAAGATCAGGGAATTCGCGGCCGCGATCGGTGACAATAATCCGGTTTATCGCGACAAAGAGGCTGCCCTGGCCGCCGGGTATCGCGATGTGATCGCGCCGCCGACGTTCCCCATCGTATTCAGCCTGCAGAGCGGGGGCGAGGCGCTGGTCGATCCCGAGCTGGGGCTGAACTTCGCCATGGTGGTCCACGGCGAGCAGCGCTTCGAGTACGTGCGGCCCGTCTACGCGGGTGACGAGCTGGTCACGACGGCGACGATCACCGACATCAGGACCGCCGGGCGCAACGAGCTGCTGACGGTGCGCAGCGATGTGACGACCGTCGAGGGCGAGCCGGTCTGCGTCACCTACAACACGATCGTCGAGCGTGGAGGGGCCCGCTGAGATGACCGCCACGGTGAAGTACGACCAGGTCGAGGTCGGGCAGGAGATCCCGGCCGTGGACTACCACGTGCGCAGGCTCAACCTGGTGATGTACGCCGGAGCCTCCGGAGACTTCAACCAGATCCACTGGAACGAGCGGTTCGCCAAGATGGTCGGGCTGCCTGATGTGATCGCGCATGGGATGTTCACGATGGCGCAGGCCGGTCGGTTCGTCACCGACTGGGCCGGGGATCCTGGTGCGGTGATCGACTTCGGGGTGCGGTTCTCGTCGATGGTGGTCGTTCCCGATGATGATCAGGGCGCCACGATCTCGGTCAGCGGGGTGGTGGAGGAGAAGCTCGGGGACAAGCGGGTGGTCATCGGGCTCACCGCCAAGACGGGCGATGCGCGGGTGTTGTCCAAGGCTCGTGCGGTGGTGCAGTTGTCCTGATCCGCACCGAGGCCAGATTGTCCTGATATATCCGGAAAATAGAGGATATGTCGTGCGGGACTCGGGTACAGCGTGTCCGTATGAGTGATGGTGCGGGGCAAGTCTGGCCCACGGTTCGGTCGATTCCGGTGTCCGCCGTGACCGACGCCAAGCCTCCCGCGCACCTGCGGCCCGCGCGGATCGAGCAGGACATGTTGCACGCCCAGCAGATCTGGGACGGCACGCTGGCCACCAACCGCCTCGACGAGCTCGGCGTCACCACCGAGCGCCAGCGCGTGGAGACCAAGGACGTGACCGCCGCCGTGGGGCTGCTCGTCGACGGCTGGCCCGAGGACGTGGAGAAGTGCGTGCAGTCCGTGATCGACCACACGCACGCCCGGGTGCTGGCCCTCGACCTGGGCAACGTCGACGGCGCCGGCGACGTGCTGCGCGGCCTGGCGGCCAGATATCCGGACCGGATCGCCGAATGGCATGTCGCCGAGGCGCCGCACTGGCGAGGGGGCACGGCGACCTGGGGCGAGAGCCGTACCAAGCTGCTGCAGCTCGATGTGGCCGAGGTGCACGTGCTGATGGAGACGAGCCTCATGCTGTGCGGCGACGCGCTGACGCCGCTGGTCGCGGCCGTCGTGGAGGGGGCGGTGGCGGCCGGGTGGAGGGGCATGGAGCCGCTGGACGGCGCGTGTCTGGAGGCGGGACCTGGCAAGGTCCCGGCGTTGACCGGGGAGTTGATGGCGGTACGCAGGTCAGCGGCGCTCGCTGCGGTGCCAGCGGACGCCGACTACGGCCAGTACGCCGATCTGGAGCTCTCGCTCGGCCTGCACGGCGAGCTGGTCGTGCCGCACGAATCGTTGCCGGTGGCACGGCTGGGCGTGCATGACGTGTCCCCCGAGTACCGGGAACGCGAGTCCCAGCGCAACTACGACGAGGTACTGCGGATCCTGCGAGCCTCATAAGCTAGTTGCCCATGGAGATGCTCGCGCCTTATACCACGTTGCGTCTGGGCGGCCCCGCCCGCGACTTCGCCGAAGCGAACACGGCGGAGCAGCTCGTTTCGCTGATAGCCGAGGCCGACATGAACGCGGTGCCCACGCTGGTGCTCGGCGGGGGCAGCAACGTGGTGGTGTCCGACGAGGGGTTCGACGGGCTGGTCGTCAAGGTCGCCACCGAGGGCGTGTCCGTCTCGCGTGACGGCGAGCAGGTGCAGATCACGGTCGAGGCGGGCGAGGACTGGGACCCGCTGGTCGCCCGCGCGGTGGCCGAAGGGTGGTCGGGCATCGAATGCATGTCGGGCATTCCCGGGCAGGTGGGTTCGACGCCCATCCAGAACGTCGGCGCCTACGGGCAGGAGGTGTCCCAGACCATCCACTGCGTGCGGGCCTACGACCGGCGCACCAGGCAGGTGGTCGATGTGGAGGCGCGGCAGTGCGGGTTCTCGTACCGGGACAGTGCCTTCAAGCGCGATCTGGCGCGGTATGTGGTGCTGGCGGTGACGTACGCGCTGGATATTTCGGAAATGTCCGGGCCGGTGGTGTACGAGGAGCTGGCCGGGAGGCTGCACGCCGAGGTCGGGGGGCGGGTGCCACTCGAACGGGCGCGTGAGGCGGTTCTGGGGCTGCGGCGGGGCAAAGGAATGGTGCTCGATCCGGACGATCCCGACACCCGTAGTGCCGGGTCGTTCTTCACCAATCCCGTGCTCTCGTCGGCGGAGGCCGTGGAGCTGGCGGTGCGGGCTCCCGGGCATCCGCGCTGGGACATGCCTGACGGGGCGGTCAAGGTGCCCGCCGCCTGGTTGATCGAGCAGGCGGGCTTCCCGAAGGGGTACGAACGCGGGCCCGTACGCATCTCCACCAAGCACACGCTCGCCCTCACCAATCCCAACGGCACCGCCACCACGGCCGACCTGCTGGGACTGGCCAGGGAGGTCCGGGACGGGGTGCGGGAGAAGTTCGGGGTCACGCTGGTCAACGAACCGACGCTGGTCGGCTGTTCCTTGCCGGAATAAGGCGTCGGGTTGGACCTGTTATGGTGTGTTGGAATTACCGAAGGGGAGTAGTCCCAATCGTGTGATCGACATACTGGCGCTTCATCGCGCCCGGTCACGCGGGCCTCAGACGGGCGGACGAGACCTTCGGCCTGGCAGCCATGACAAAGACGCTGCCGGGCCGAAGTCGTGCCCGAATATCTCCCCGGGTTCCAGCTTCCGGCTCGGTCGCGCGGAAGAGGACCGTTGGAAGCGTTCTGGATCAGTCTTGTCGTCATTTTCGTGGCCGAACTCGGTGACAAGAGCCAGTTGATGGCGATGACGTTCGCCACCCGTTTCAAGACCTGGCCTGTGCTCTTGGGCATCACGATCGCCACGACCGTCGTCCACCTGGTCAGTGTCGCTCTGGGTGGCCTGATCGGGGACGCGTTGCCGACGACGGCCATCTCGGTGGTGGCCGGGCTGGCCTTCCTCGGGTTCGCCTGGTGGACGTTGCGCGGGGACGAGCTGAGTGAGAACGAGTCGCGCAAGGCCCAGCGCGCCACCAGGAACGTCCTGGTCGCGGTGACTGTGGCGTTCTTTCTGAGCGAGCTGGGCGACAAGACCATGCTGGCCACCATCACGCTGGCCACGCAGCACGGGTGGGTCGGCACCTGGATCGGCTCGACCGTGGGCATGGTGGCGGCGGACGCGCTGGCCATCCTGGTGGGGCGGCTGCTGGGCGCGCACCTGCCGGAGAAGGCCGTCCGGTACGGCGCCGCCGCGGCGTTCGCGGTCTTCGGCGTCGTACTCCTTGCAGAAGCGATCTTCTAAGCGAACGTTATTGGGAAAGCAGCGACAGCCGGTGGGCCGCGGCGGCGGCCTCGCCGCGGGTGGGCACGCTGAGCTTGGCGAGGATGTTGGACACGTGCACGCTCACCGTCTTCGCCGAGATGAACAGCTCGGCCGCGATGTCCCGGTTGGTCCGGCCCTGGGTCACCAGGCGCAGCACCTCCAGCTCGCGCGGCGTCAGCAACTCCGACGGCTCCTGCTGGACACCCCCCACCCGGCGGGACAGAGCCTCGATCTCCTCGATCAGCGGGGTGGCGCACAACGCCTTGGCCAGCGGGAGCGCCACCTTCAGCCGGGCCGCCGCGCCCTCGCGGTCACCGCCGCGCGCGGCGACGCCGGCCGCCCGCAGCAGGGCCCTGGCCTGGTTGTGGGGCCGCTTGAGCCGCTCCCAGCCCGCCGCCGCGGCGTCGAAGTCCCCCAAGTAAGACAGCCGGTACGCCTCCACGACCGGCCCGATCACCGACAACTCGGCGGCCACCTCCGCGGCGTGCCGGCGTACCGCCGCGGCGCGTTCCGGCTCGGTGGCCTCGGCGGCGTCGCAGACGGCGCGGAGCAGGGCGAGCAGTCGCCAGCCGAGCATGGCCTTGCTCGACTGCCTGGGCTGCGACAACACCCGCTCGGCCACGCCCAGCGCGGCGCCGGGCTCGCCTCTGAGCAGGTGCCAGCCGATCTGCAGGCGGGCGTTGCTGGTGATGTCCTGGACGAACTCCTCTGGCCGCCCCTTGAACACGCCGATCTCCGACAGGATGCCCTCGACCAGTTGCACCTCGCCCCTTGCCACGGCGATGTCGGCGCGCAGCCGCAGCAGGGCGTATCGGGTGCGCAGGACGGGCCCGTGGCCGAGCGCGCCTTCGACGATCTCGATGGCCTCGTCCCAGCGGCCGAGCGCCTCCAGGGCCTCGGCCCAGTTGTTCTTGATGAACAGGCCGCTGCCCCGGAGTCTGCCGTACTTCTTGGCGATCTCCCAGCCGTCCTCCGCCGCCCGCAGGGCCTCCTCTTCGCGGCCCATGTCGATCAGCGCGTCGATGTTGTTGCCGATCGCCCTGGTGATCAGGCGGCCGGAGTCCTCCTCCAGGCCGATCTCCAGCGCCTGCCGGTTGACCTCGATCGTGGACTCGCCCTCGCCGTTGAGCGAGTGGCCGAGCGCCAGGTTCATCAGCAGGTCGGACTCCAGGCACCGGTCGCCGTGCTCCCTGACCAGGCGCAGGCCCTCGGCGATGAGCTCGCTCGCCTCGGCGATCTCGCCCCGCATCATGAGGTCGCGGCTCAGCGGCGTGACGACCTCGGCCCGGTCGAGGCTGTCCTCGGGTACGAGCCGCAACGCGTGCCTGAGGTCGTCCATGGCGCCGAGCTGGCCCTTGGACTTCTTGAACGATGCCCGGCGCACGATGAGCTGGGCCACGCGCTCAGGTTCCTGGGTCTCGTCGAGCTCCGACAAGGCGGCCCTGACGAATCGCACGCCCTTGTCCACGTCGCCGACGGCGTTCGCGGCCTCCGAGGCGCGTTCGAGCACGGCGGTGTGGTCCGCGCCGATGAGCTCCGCCGCGTGGGGCACCCGGTCCCAGAGCAGGAGCACGCGTTCGAGCAGCGGGATGGCCTCGGTGTACGCGAACGCCTTGAACGACTTCTGGGCCGCCTCCCACGCGGAGATCAGTGCCCAGTGGTCGTCGCGGGCGCCGTACCAGTGGTGTGCCAGCTCGACGGCGGCGCGGCCCGGCGGGACGAGCCGGCGGTTCTTGGAGATCTCCTCGGCGAACCTGGCGTGCAGTCGCTGGTGCTCGCCCGGCAGCAGCTCGTCGTGCACGGCCTCGCGGATCAGGGCGTGCCGGAAGACGTAGGCGCGGTTGTCGGCGATCTGCAGCACGTTGCCCGCGATGGCGGGGCGCAGCGCGGTCTCCAGCTCGACGTCGGACAGGCCGCTCACGGCGGCCAGCAGCGCGTGGCTGACCCGGATCCCCCCGGCGGCCGAGACGCGCAGCACGCGCTGGGTCTCCTCTGGCAGCCGCTCGACGGAGTTGAGTATCAGGTCCTGCATGGACTCGGGGAACGTGCAGTCCTCGCCGCCCTCCAGCATGGCCTCCACGAACAGCGGGATGCCCTCGCTGCGTTCGTAGACCTTCTGGACCTTGCCGTATTCGGGGACCTCGCCGAGGATCCCGGTCATCTGCTGGGCGACCTCGTCCCTCGACAGGCGGGGCAGATCGAGCCGGTGCACGCCGTGGACCCTGCCCAGCTCGGCCAGCACCGGTCTGAGCGGGTGCTGCCGGTGCAGGTCGTCGGAGCGGTAGGTCATGATGATCAGCACCTGCGGGGCGTGCAGGTTGCGGCTGAGGAAGGCGATGAGGTCGCGGCTGGACCGGTCGGCCCAGTGGAGGTCCTCGATGACGAGGATGGTGGGGCGGCTGTCCGCCAGGCGTTCGAGGAGCGTGAGGAACTGCTCGAAGAGCCGGGCACGCCCGGTGTCGGTCTCGCCGTCGCCGTTGGGCTCGCCGAACTCCGGCAGCAGCCGCGCGAGGTCGCGTTCGGCGCCTTCCGGCAGCAGCGCGGCGACGGCGGCCGGCCCCTGCTCCCTGACGATCTGCCGGAGCGCGGCGGTGAAAGGCGCGTACGCCAGGCCCTCCGTGGACAGCTCCACGCATCCGCCGTAGAGCACCTGCGCGCCCCCGGCTGCGCAGTGCTCGGCGAAGCGTTGGACGAGCCTGGTCTTGCCGACCCCGGCCTCGCCACCGAGCAGGACGGCCGTCGCCACACCTTTTCTCGCCTGGTCGAAGCTTTCCGAAAGAGCCGCCAGCTCCTCTTCCCGCCCGACGAAGACAGGACTGACAGAACGTCCCCGCATGTCATCAAGCATGTCATGCCTCATCGATTGATTTCGACGCGTTTATGGCGGTACAGAGGCCCGGCCACAAGGAACGATGTGGCCGGGCACTCGTGGGGGGGTCATGAGGAACGGCGCTTGCCGAACAGGGAGCGGCGCTCGGACTTGTTGGCCCGCTCCACCTCCCGTACGCGGCGGTGCTCGGCGGCGGCCTTGCGCAGCTCGCTGGCGTGGTTCTTCATGAGCTCGTATTCGATCTCGGGGTTCATGGTGTCTCCTGAAATTTCGTGCTTCTTCCTGACACCTTTAATGCTCGGCCTAAGGCCCCGCCCGCCACATCGGGTGGATGCCTTATCTACGCGCCCGGGGACGTACGGCATATACCTAGGCGCTGGTCGAGACCCTCCTAAGGCGCCCGGTTTGGAGGTCGAGGCCCTGGTCGGCGATGCTGTGTTGGTGTCAACTGTGACTAGCTCGCTCGCGGACGTCGCCTCGTCCGACGCGGCGTTGCGAGCATTCCTGCATGGCCTGCCGGGAGTCGACCGGGTGGGCGCGGACCAGCGGGCGGCGGTGCTCGGCACCCGTTCGATCAAGACGACGGCCAAGGCGGCGGCGATCGACCTGGCCATCTCGATGGTGGACCTGACGACCCTGGAAGGGGCCGACACGACCGGTAAGGTGCGCGCGATGTGCACCAAGGCCGTGCATCCCGGTGGCGGCGCGCCCAAGGTGGCGGCCGTGTGCGTCTATCCCGACCTGGTGGCGGTGGCCGTCGAGGCGCTGAGGGGGTCCGGGGTCAAGGTCGCCTCGGTGGCGACCGCGTTTCCGAGCGGCCGCACCTCGGTGGAAGTCAAGCTGAGCGACACCGCCCTGGCGGTGGCGGCCGGCGCCGACGAGATCGACATGGTGATCGATCGGGGCGCGTTCCTGTCGGGGCACTACATGAAGGTGTTCGAGGAGATCGTCGCGGTGAAGGCCGCCTGCGGGCAGGCCCATCTGAAGGTGATCCTGGAGACGGGCGAGCTGGCCACCTACGACAACGTGCGGCGGGCGTCCTGGCTGGCGATGCTGGCGGGCGCCGACTTCATCAAGACCTCCACCGGCAAGGTGTCCCCGGCGGCCACGCTGCCGGTGACGCTGGTGATGCTGGAGGCGGTGCGCGACTTCCGCGACCGGACCGGGCGGCAGGTCGGCGTGAAGCCCGCGGGCGGCATCCGCACCACGAAGGACGCGATCAAGAACCTCGTCCTGGTCAACGAGACGGCCGGTGACGACTGGCTGACGCCCGACTGGTTCCGGCTGGGCGCGTCCTCGGTGCTGAACGATCTGCTGATGCAGCGGCAGAAGCTGGCCACCGGCCGGTACGCCGGTCCCGACTACTTCACCCTGGACTGATGATGGCGATCTTCGAGTACGCCCCCGCACCCGAGTCCCGCGACATCGTCGACCTCGCTCCGTCGTATGGGTTGTTCATCAACGGCGAATTCGTGGACGGCTCTGGGCCCGGATTTAAGACGATAAATCCGGCGACCGAGGAGACCCTCGCCGAGATCGCCACCGCCACGTCCGATGACGTGGACCGCGCGGTGCAGGCGGCGCGTAAGGCGTTCGGAGTGTGGAGCGGCCTGCCGGGCAGCGAGCGGGCCAAATATCTGTTCCGGATCGCCCGGATCATCCAGGAACGCGGCCGGGAGCTGGCCGTTCTGGAGTCTCTCGACAACGGCAAGCCGATCCGGGAGTCGCGCGATGTGGACGTGCCGCTGGTGGCGGCACACTTCTTCTACTACGCGGGCTGGGCGGACAAGCTGGCCCATGCCGGGTTCGGGACGAAGCCGCTGGGGGTCGCCGGGCAGGTGATCCCGTGGAACTTCCCGCTGCTGATGCTGGCCTGGAAGATCGCCCCGGCGTTGGCCTGCGGGAACACGGTGGTGCTCAAGCCGGCCGAGACGACCCCGTTGACCGCGCTGCTGTTCGCCGACATCTGCCGCCAGGCCGACCTGCCGCCCGGGGTGGTGAACATCGTCACCGGCGCGGGGGAGACCGGCGCGGCGGTGGTGGCGCATCCCGACGTGGACAAGGTGGCCTTCACCGGCTCCACCGAGGTCGGCCGGATCATCGCCAGGACGGTGGCGGGCACCGGCAAGAAGCTCACCCTGGAGCTGGGCGGCAAGGCGGCCAACATCGTGTTCGACGACGCCGCCCTCGACCAGGCGGTGGAGGGCATCGTCAACGGCATCTTCTTCAACCAGGGCCACGTGTGCTGCGCTGGATCGCGGCTCCTGGTGCAGGAGTCCATCCAGGAGGAGCTGCTGGAGGCGCTGCGCAGGCGGCTGGGCACGCTCAGGCTGGGTGATCCGCTGGACAAGAACACCGACATCGGGGCGATCAACTCGGCCGAGCAGCTCGCCAAGATTCGCGAAATGTCGGACATCGGGGAGAGCGAGGGCGCCGAGCGGTGGTCCCCTGCCTGCGAGCTGCCGACCAGGGGGTTCTGGTTCCCGCCGACCCTCTTCACCGGGGTGGCGCAGTCGCACCGCATCGCCCGGGACGAGATCTTCGGCCCGGTGTTGTCGGTGCTGACCTTCCGCACCCCGGCAGAGGCGGTGGAGAAGGCCAACAACACCCCGTACGGGTTGTCGGCAGGGATCTGGACCGAGAAGGGCTCGCGCATCCTGTGGATGGCCGACAAGCTCAGGGCCGGAGTGGTGTGGGCCAACACGTTCAACAAGTTCGACCCGGCCAGCCCCTTCGGCGGCTACAAGGAATCCGGGTACGGCCGCGAAGGCGGATTGCACGGGTTGGAGGCGTACCTCGATGTGTGAGCATCGCCGGGCCCGCCGGGGGAAACGGCGGGCGCAGGCCACTCGCGGCCACGCCTTCGCCCGGGCCGGACGGCCCGTACGCACCGGGTGGTACGCCCACCGCTGCGGCGTGAGCCGGTGCGGGCATGTCTTCGTGCCGGTCGAGCTGTCGGAGGAGTCCACGTGGAGAGGGCGGGGCGATGAGTAGGTTGTCCGTCAGAAAGACCTACAAGCTGTACATCGGCGGGGCGTTCCCGCGCTCTGAGAGTGGGAGGTCCTACCCCGTGACCTCGCCCAAGGGCGAATTCCTGGCCAACGCCTCGTGGGCGTCCCGCAAGGACGTCCGCGACGCCGTGGTGGCCGCGCGCAAGGCGTTCCCCGGCTGGTCGGGCGCCACCCCGTACAACAGGGGGCAGGTCGTCTACCGCGTGGCCGAGATGCTGGAGGGGCGGCGCGGGCAGTTCGCCGAGGAGTTGGGCGGCGGCAAGCGGGCGGCGCTGGAGCAGGTGGACGCCACGGTCGATCGGCTGGTCTGGTACGCGGGGTGGTCCGACAAGATCGCTGCCGTGCGCGGGACGGCCAATCCGGTGGCGGGGCCGTACTTCAACCTGTCGTCGCCCGAGCCGACCGGCGTGGTGGCCGTGGTGGCGCCCGCCGATCCGCTGCTCGGGCTGGTGTCCGTGGTCGCGCCGGTGATCGTGACCGGCAACACCTGTGTCGTGGTCGCCTCCGAGCCCTCGCCGCTCGCCTCGATCACGCTGGCCGAGGTGCTGGCGACCTCCGACCTGCCCGGCGGCGTGGTCAACGTGCTCACCGGGCGGCAGGCCGAGCTCGCTCCCTGGCTGGCGGCGCACATGGACGTCAACGGGATCGACCTGACCGGGGTCGGGGACGCCGACCTGGCGGTGCGGTGCGAGCAGGAGGCGGCGGAGAACCTCAAGCGCGTCCTGCGCCCCTCCCCGGAGGACTGGGCGGCCGAACCGGGGACCGGCCGGATGACGCGGTTCCTGGAGACCAAGACCGTCTGGCATCCGGTCGGCGTCTGAGTCCTCAGGCCGGCGGAATGTTGTGGTTCAGGCGGAAGGTGTGCGCGGGGTCCCATCGGGCCTTGAGGGTGGCCAGGCGCTGGTAGTCCTCGGGCTCGTAGGCCCTGCGCACCTCCTCCGGGGTGGCGTTCTCGCCGTACAGGAAGTTGAGCGCGCGGCCGCCGGTGGACCAGGGGGTCAGCGCCTGCCTGACCCGGTCGTGCGCCGCGCGTAGGGCCCGCGTGTCCGTGCCCGGGGCCAGGCCGGGGGACAACACGCCCGCGAAGTAGAGGGCGTCCCTGTTGCCGACCGAGTTGGGGGACCCGTGCGGCTTCGACAACGCGCCGCCGAGGTGGCGGACCTCGACCACGTGGTCGCCCGCGTCGAGCAGCGCGTCCAGCGACTCCGGCGGCAGCTCGCGCAGCAGGGAGTGCGTCGCGAAGTACCCGGCCGGGTGCTTCGGATCGTTGTGGATGGCGTCCGACGCGGTGTAGGGCAGCACGCCCACCGTGTCCACCAGTCGGGGGCCGATCGCGCGCAAGGGACGCAACAGCTGCTCGCCCTCCTCGGTCTCGCCGGTGAAGGCGATGCGGACATGGGCCACCGTACGACCGCGGAACGGGGCGGGCACCTTGGCGCGGCGCTCTGCTGGCTCAGAACGAGAAGCCGGGCGGCCGGAGCGGCGGGTGGGCGGACTGGAGTTGGGCGGCCAGGCCGAGGAGGTGGGGTTCGCCGCCGGGCGGGGCGATGAGCTGGACGCCGATGGGCATCGCGCTGGAGTGCGTGGCCATGGGGACGGTGATCGCGGGCCAGCCGCACAGGTTCCAGGGGCCGGCGGCGGGGGCGTACCTGATGTTGGCCAGGGCGTTGCGGAGGAAGCCGCGCTCGCCCCAGCGGTCGGCTCTGGGCGGGATGGCGGCCAGGGCGGGCGTGATCAGCACATCGGCGTCGCCGAACCACTGGTCGGCGCCGTAGGCGCGCCAGCGTTCCCGGCCGCGGGCGCCGCCCAGCCTGAGCGCGCCGAGCACCCTGCCCGCGCGGGCGAGCGCGCGGGTGCGGCGTTCGAGCCGGCGCCGGTCCAGGCCGTGCACCGAGGCCGCCGCCCTGGTGAGCCAGGTGGCGACCGTGGCGGGGCCGAGCCAGACGGGCATGCGGCCGTGCTCGACGACCGTGTGCCCGGCCACCCGCAACGTCTCCGCCGCCCCGCGCACCGCAGCCTGGAACTCCCGGTCCATGGGCAGTCCCGCGGGCAGCGGCTGGGGGGCGTAGGCCACCCGCAGGTCGAACGGCTCCGGGCTGTCGGGAGGCGGTTGCGCCTCCCACACCTCGTCGTCGTCCGCCCAGACCGAGCGCAACATGGGCGACCGCGGCTCGACCCGCCTGCCGCCGCGCCACGCCTGCGCCAGCGCCGGGTCCGCGGCCAGTACGGACAGCGCCAGCGACAGGTCGGACGCGGTCGTGGCCAGCGGGCCGTTCTCGGCGAGCGTGTCCCAGTCGTCGGTCGGCGCGGGCACCAGCCCGGTGCCCGGTTTGATGGCCAGCACGCCGCAGCAGGCCGCCGGGATGCGCAACGAGCCCAGACCGTCGTTGCCGAGCGCGATCGGCACCATGCCCGCCGCCACGGCCGCGGCGCTGCCCGACGACGAGCCGCCGGGCGTGCGCGACGGGTTCCAGGGGTTGCGGACGATACCGTACGCGCTGTCGCCGAACGCGACGAGCCCCAGCTCGGGCAGGTTGGTCAGGCCGACGACCACCGCGCCCGCCGCCCGCAGGCGCGCCACCGTCTCGTGGTCTTTAGGCGCGGGTACGTCCGCCGTGACAGCGGAGCCGCCGCGCGTGGATTCGCCCGCGACCTCCAGGTTGTCCTTCACCGCCACCGGCACCCCGGCGAGCGGCAGCTCCGCCAGGTCCCGCCGCTTCTGCACGGCCTCCGCCTCGTCCACGGCCTGCTCTCTGACCAGCCGGAACGCCCCTATCTTGGAATCCCGCTCCGAGATGGCGTGAAGGTGCTCCTCGACGACGGCCGCGGCCGTGACCTCGCCCTGCCGGACGGCCGTCGCGATCTCGATAGCGGACCTGCCTGCCCACAACATGTCTAGAGTGTGCAGCTTTTCACTCTTCGTTGCGAGCATTGATCGCTGGATAGGTTGGAACGTGTGAACGGACCGTCGCTGGACGATCTCATGGCTTGAGCCACACGCGGAGCGGGCCGATCGTGGTGAAGCCGTGCTTCATGGCGTCTTCCGGGTCTGTCTCGTAGCCGACCAGCGGGCGGCCCGGGAACAGGTCCGCCGCCAAGGCCAGGGTGCCGGACCAGGCGGCGTCGATGTCGCAGCCCGAGGCGTAGACGTTGGAGACGCCGACGACCCGGCCGCTCGCGTTGAGCGCCGACCCGCACACGATGTCGCCCTCGATCCGGCCGCACAACAACTTCGCCTCGGCGAGCAGCCCCGGCAGGAACAGGTCCGTCACTCCTCCGGCGAAGCACGCCTGCTCCCAGTCCCGCAACGTGGCCGCGTCGTCCACGACCTCCCACGCGATCGGGTCGCCCGTGGCCGCCGCCCCCGGTGTTCCCCCTGGGGTGGGGTGGTAGATCCACTCGGCCTCGAACAGCACGTCGAAGCCCGGCAGGTCGAGCGCGGCGAAGCTGTCCTTGACCGAGGCGCCTGAGCCCTGGTCGATGTGGTCGAGCACGTCGGCGGCCGTCGCCTCGGGGGAGAGGGTGACGGCGTCCGGGTAGAGGAGCGGGGTTCTGGTGGGGTTGGTCCAGGCTCGGCCGGTGAACGTGCCCGGTGCTTGATGCGTGCGGCACACCAGGTCGCACCACTCGGCGTTGTTGCGGGCCGCCTCCCTGATCGTCACTTTCGGCTCCGCTTCACGCGGCGGGTTGGTGACGCGGTGAGGGGATCCTCCGGCCAGGGGTGCTTGGGGTAGCGGCCGCGTAGTTCCGCGCGTACGGAACGGTAGCCGTCGCGCCAGAACGACGCCAGGTCCGCGGTCACGGCCACCGGGCGGCCCGCGGGGGAGAGCAGATGCACCAGTACGGGTACGCCGGCGATCTCCGGCGTCTCCTCCCAGCCGAACAACTCCTGCAGCTTCACCGCCAGCACTGGCTGCTCGCCTGCGTAGTCCACGCGGATGTGGGAGCCGCTCGGGACCTCGATGCGTTCGGGGGCGGTCTGGTCCAGGCGTTCGCTCCACGGGATCAGGCGTTTGAGTGCGGAGGCCACGTCGATGCGTTCCAGGTCGGCTCGGCGGCGGGCTCTGGACAACTCGGGCTCCAGCCACTGGTCGGCCAGGTCGATGAGCGAGTCCATCGGGGGCCAGGGGGCGCCGATGGCGCGGTGGCAGAAGGCCAGGCGGTCTCTGAGGTCCTTGGCCTGTTTCGTCCAGGTCAGGACCTCCTCTGTGCGCAGGCCGTACAGGATGGCCTCGCGGACGTCGGCGTTCTTGAGCGGGGTGGCGGACAGCTCGATAGCGCCGAGGCGCTCGACCGTGCGGGCGGACACGTCGCCGCGGCGCTCGCCCGGCGGGACGCGCCAGGTGATCTCGTGCTCTCTTGTGGTGGGGTGGGCCAGTCTGGCGGTGTCCTCGTCTATGACGACGGCCTGCCTGATGCGGGCCGAGGCCAAGCCTGCTTGCCGGTCGGCGATCGCGATGGCCAGCCATTGCGCGGTCTGCAGCTTGGAGCCCTCGGCGAGTTGGGCCTGGGTGCCGGAGGCCATCAGGAAGCCGCCACCCCGCCGCCGCGCCACCCGCTCGGGAAACGCCAGCGCCACGGCCAGCCCGGCCAGGGCGTCGTCCGGTGCGTCTCGCCCGCTCACCTGGGCCGGTGCTCGGTGCGGCGTCTCAGGCGTGGTTTCTTCGCGGGCCTGGGTGGCGGCTTTTCGCAGGCGGTTGCTTTCCTGGCGCCAGCGGGCGGCGAAGCCGGTGCCGCCGCGTCTGGCCGTGCGCCAGACCTCCACCAGATCGTCGGTCGCGTCGCGCGGTAGTTGCTCCGACAGGAGAGCCACCACCTCGGCGGCTCTTGGGCCGAGGTCGAGCAGTGTCCTGGCCAGGCGAGGATGCACGCCCGCGAGCACCATCCGCCGCCCGCGGCCCGTCACCCGCTGGGACTCGAGCGCGCCGAGTGCCTCCAAGGTGCGGGTGGCGGCGGACATCGCGGCGTCCGGTGGCGGGTCCAGGAGGGCCAGGCCCGCGGCGTCGGGCACGCCCCAGCAGGCCGCCTGCAACGCGAACCCCGTCAGGTCCGCGAGCACGATCTCGGGCCGGGCGTGGTCGGCGAGGCGTTCGTGGTCGGCCGCCGACCAGCAGCGGTAGACCGTGCCCTCGGCTTCCCGGCCCGCCCGGCCCGCGCGCTGGCCGGCCGACGCCTTCGAGACCCTGACCGTGGTGAGGGAGCCGAGGCCGCGGGCATGGTCGGTACGCGGCTCGCGCGCCAAGCCCGAGTCGACCACCACCCGGACCCCGGGGACGGTCAGGCTGGACTCGGCGACCGACGTGGCCAGCACCACCCTACGGGTCGAGCCGGGTGCCAGGACGGCGTCCTGGACGTGGGCCGGGGCCTGGCCGTGGACCTGGAGGATCTCCACCCCGCTCAGCAGGCCCGCCACCCTGGCGATCTCGCCCACGCCTGGGAGGAAGCACAACACGTCGCCGTCGTGTTCCGCCAGCGCCCGGCGTACCACTGAGGCCACGTGGGACAGCAGCGCGGGATCGACGCGGAGGCCGTGCGGCGGGGTGATCGGGCCTGCGGGCGGGGCCCAGACCGTTTCGACGGGATGCGTCGCGCCCGTCGCCGCCACGATCGGGCCGCCGAGCAGGCGGGACCACTGCGCCGCGTCGGCGGTCGCGGAGGTGGCGAGGAGGCGCAGGTCGGGGCGGAGCGTGTCGCGTACGTCCAGGAGGAACGCGAGTGCCGTGTCCGCGTCCAGGTGGCGTTCGTGGCACTCGTCGAGCATGACCGCGTCCACCCCGGCCAGCTCCTGGTCCCGCTGGAGACGTTGCAGGAGCACGCCCGTCGTGACCACCTCGACCATGGGATTCGCGCCCTTGTGGCGCTCGCCGCGGATCGTGTAGCTCACTCCCATACGCCGGGCCGCCGCGCGTACGGCCAGCCGCCGCGGCTCGGCCACCAGCACCCGCATCCCCGTCTCGGCCAGGGCCAGCGGCACGACCGTCGTCTTGCCCGTGCCGGGCGGGGCGGTCAGCACCACCGTGCCGTGCCGGTCGAGCACAGCGAGCAGCTCGGGCAGGACGTGCCGGATGGGCAGGGCGTCCTCAGGCATGGTGGCCGGCTTGGGCATGGCAGGTGGCTTGGGCATCGTGGGTGGGTGGCGCGTCAGGGTCGGATGTGGCGGCGGGTCAGGCGCGGGCGGCGGCTGCGGGAGCCGCGTGCGCGGCCGACAGGACCGAGTCGAGGAGGCCCGGGAAGCGGGTGTCGAGGTCGTCGCGGCGAAGCCTGATGTACACGAGCCTGCCCGCCTGCTTGGAGACGATCACCCCAGCCTCCCGGAGTGTCCGGTAGTGGTGTGACGCGGTCGACTTGTGCACGCCGAGGTCGTCGCCGGCGTCGGTGCACGTCATCTCGCCCGCCACGGACAGCCGGGCGACGATCTCCAGGCGTACGGGATCGGCCAGTGCCCGCAGCACCTCCGTGAGCTCGATGTCCTCCGTGGCCGGGTGAGGTAGCAGGCGCATGAGTGAAAGCCTACCTCCGTCTTATTGTTTGACAACGATCCAACTATAAGACAGTTTGATGAGCATCCAACTTTTGACGCTGGAGGTTCCATGAGTGCGCGGCTCTATCCGCTGGCTGTCGGAAATTTCGCGATCGGTACGGGCATGTTCGTGACGGCTGGGCTGTTGCCGCCTATTTCCACGGATCTGGGGATCTCCACGTCCGCGGCCGGGCAGCTCATGACCGTGTTCGCGCTGGCGTACGCCGTGTTGTCGCCCCTGCTCGCCGCCCTGACCGCGCGCCTGTCGCGCAAGACGCTGTTGTTGCTCGCTCTGGCCGTGTTCGTCGTGGGCAACGTGTTAACCGCGCTCGCTCCGACGTACCCGCTGGTGTTGGCCACCCGAGTGATAGCGGCGGCGGGGGCGGCCATGTTCACGCCGACCGCCTCGGGCGTGGCGAACGCGCTGACCGCGCCCGAGCGCCGCGGGCGCGCGCTGGCGCTGGTGATGGGCGGGTTGAGCGTGTCGTCGGCGCTCGGCGTGCCGCTGGGCACCTGGCTGGGCTCGGTGTCGGGGTGGCGGTCGACGATCTGGCTGGTCGTGGGGCTGGGTGTGGTTGGGTTCGCCGGGGTCGCGGCCGTGGTGCCGGAGGTACGGATGCCGATGTCGGGGCGGCTGCGGGAGCGGTTCGCGCCGCTGGGTGACCGGCGGGTGCTGGTGGTGCTGGTGACGCAGTTGCTGATGTTCGGGGGCGGGTTCACCGCGTACACCTACATCGGGTCGCTGTTCGACCTGCCACTGCCTGCCGTCCTGTGGGCCTGGGGGATCGGCGGCATCGTCGGCAACCAGCTCGGCGGGCGTTTCACCGACTTGTACGGGCCGCGCAGGATGGTGCTGATCGGCTTGACCGCGGCCACCGTGTTCATGGCCCTCATCCCCGTCGCGAACCTGTCGTTGCCCATCGCGCTGGTGTGGGCGTTCCTGTGGGGCGGGCTCGGCTGGCTGGTGGCGCCCGCCCAGCAGTTCAGGACCGTCGCCGCGTTGCCCGACAATGTGCCGGTCGGCCTGGGCCTGCTGGCGTCCGCGCAGTACGTCGGCCTGTTCGTGGCCGGGCTCGCCGGTGGCCTGGCGCTCGACTCGTATGGCAGGGCGGGCGTGGTCGTGTTGTCCACCGGGCTCGGGCTGGCGGCGCTGGTGTTCACCCTGGCCACCTACCGCGGCGCGGCGATCTCCGCCAAGGAGAGCGTGCCCGTCAGGTAGCGCTGGAGGTTGGGCGCGACCACGGCCGCGACCAGGTGGGCCGGCATCGAGGCCAGCGGGTCCACCTTGAGCACGTAGCGCAGCAGGGCCACGCCGAGCAGCTGCGAGGCCGCGAGCAGGGCGCGGGTCTCGGCGTGGTCGCCTGACAGGCGCCGGGCGATCGGGCCGAGCAGCTCCCTGCGCATCAGCTCCTTCAGCAGGTCGGCCGCCGCCGGGGTGGCGGCGGCCGCGTGCAGCACGGCCGCCATCCGCTGGCCGTGCACCGGGTCCTCCCAGATCTCCAGATATCTCCTGGAGAGCCGTTCCCCGAGGTGCTCCTCGCCGCCTTCGACCGCCTCGACCATCAGCGCGACCGGCATGCTGCCCTTGATCGCCGCCTCGAACAGGCCGTCCTTGTTGCCGAAGAAGTGCATCACCAGCGCCGGATCGACACCCGCCTCGCGGGCCACGCCCCTGATCGTCGTGCCCCCGTAGCCCTGCGTGAGGAACGATGCGATCGCCGCCTGCAGGATGAGGCTCTTGGTCTGCGGGGTGCCCGGGCGCCTGCCACGTTCTTCGGTCATGGGGCTATTCAACCACGTGGAATTCATCTACCTTTGAATTCAACATCGATGAAGTCATCAGGTGGTGAAAAAGATGGGCAAGATCATCGGCCTCGTGGTCGGGGTCACCCTGCTGGGGATGCTCTTCGCCGGGTCGTTCCTCGGCGCGTTCCACCAGCCGGAGCCGCACGGCGTACCCATTGCCGTCGTCGCGCCCGGGGAGCAGGTCAAGCAGTTGCAGGCGGGCATCGACCAGCGGAAGGCGGGGGCGTTCTCGCTGAGCGAGTACACCTCGTTAGACGTGGCGCGCTCGGCGCTGCTCGACAGGGAGGTGGACGCGGTCCTCGTTCCGCAGGAGGGCAAGCTCGTCGTGGCGAGTGCGGGCGGGCGTACCGGGGCGACCGTCATCACGGCCGCCTTCCAGGCGGCCGCCCAGGCACAGGGGCGTCCGCTCCAGGTGGAGGACGCGGTGCCGCTGCCGCCCGGCGACTCGGGCGGCATTTCCGGCATGTTCTATGTGCTCAGCGTGGTCCTGCCGGGCATCGCGATGGCCGTGCTGCTGTTCCAGGTCGCACCCGGGCTCGGGCTGGCCGGACGGCTCGGCGTGCTGGTGGCGGGGGCGCTGGTCGCGGGCACGGGGAACGCCTGGCTGGCCGACACCGTCTTCGGGGCGCTGCCGGGCCGGTTCGGCTGGCTGGTGCTGGTGTCGGCGGGCATCTCGCTGGCCGTCGGGCTGGTGGTGGCCGGGCTGGTCAAGGTCGTGGGCACGCCGGGGGTGGGGTTGGCGGTGCTGTTGTTCATCCCGATCGGGCTGCCCGCCAGCGGCGGGCCGCTCGGCGCCCGGTACATCCCCGAGTGGTACGCCGTCGTCGGGCAGTTCCTCCCGATCGGACCGGCCGCCGAGGCGGTGCGGAACACGGTCTTCTTCGACGGCGCGGCCCTGTGGACGCCGCTGGGGATCCTGGCTTTGTGGGGGCTGCTTGGTCTCGTGCTGCTCGCCCTGCCGGGCCGCCGAGCGCAGCCCGCTCCCGCTGCGCCGCGGGTGCCGGTAGCGGTGTGACCCCTTGGCGCGGCCGGGCTCACGGGCTCGCCGCGCCTGCCGATCTTCTCAACCTGGCAGGTGATCCCCGATCGGCCCGCAGGCGGACGACGGGCGGCACCCGCGGCTCATACGGTCGGCGGCATGTTGAACAACCAGGTGAAATTTCGCCGCGTCACGGCAGGCGTCCTGCTGATCGTGGCCCCGCTGCTCCAAGCCGTCGCCGTCGTCGTGGACCCCGGAACCTGGGGTGACGACAGGGAGGCGGTCAGCTTCGGCGACAATCCCGCGCTCGCCCAGGCCCAGTCCGCGCTCTACCACTGGAGCTGGCTGCTCATGGCCATCGCCGTGCTCGGCCTCGTGCACCTGACCAGGCGCCGGGCCACGAGGCTCGGCCACGTGGCGGGCGGCATGTCCATGATCGGGTACATCTCCATGTCCGGCCTGCTGCTCATCGACCCCGTGGAGTGGTGGCTGGGCCAGCACAACCCGCCCGAGCAGGCACAGAAGCTCCTCGACGAGATCCTGAACCTGCCGGGAGTCGTGTTCGGCTTCCAGATGCCGTGGATCTTCCTCGGGTGGCTCGGGCTGCCCCTGCTCACGGTCGCCGTCTGGCGGGCGGGGTTCGTGGGCTGGTGGGTGCCGCTGCTCGTCGCCGGTGGCTACCTCGGGTCCTTCGCGATCGAGTACGGCCCCGCGACCGTGCTCTTCTGGGGCGTCCCCGCCGTCGCCCTGGGCTGGACCGGGCTGAAGGTCCTGCGCATGGGCGACGAGGCGTGGGCCGCGTATTACCCGGCTCGCGACAGGGAGCCCGTGTCAGCCTAGGGCCGGGATCCAGCCCGCGGTGACCGCGAGGATGACGAAGAACCCGAGGATGATCCGGTAGATCACGAAGCTGGTGAAGCGGTGGGTGCTGATGTATCGCAGGAACCAGGCCACAGCCAGGTAGCCGACGATGAACGAGATGATCGTGGCCAGGATCGTGGGCCCCCACGCGGGGGCCGGGCCCTCGCCGATCTGGCGCAGCTCCAGCAGGCCCGACGCCAGCACGGCGGGAATCGCCAGCAGGAACGAGTATTTGGCGGCGTCCTCCCGGCGGTAGTCGAGCAGCAGGCCCGCGGTCACGGTGCCGCCGGAGCGGGACACGCCGGGGATCAGGGCGAGCGCCTGGGCGAAGCCGTACACGATGGCGTGGGTGAAGCTCAGGTGCTTTTCCAGCGAGAGCTTGTTGCGGGCGGTGCGGTCGGCGAACCACAGGATGCAGGCGAAGACGATCAACGTGGTGCCGACCAGCCGCAGGTCGCGGAAGACGGTCTCGATCTGGTCCTTCAGCACCAGGCCGAGCACGCCGATGGGCAGGGAGCCGGCGATGATGTACCACCCCATGCGGGCGGCCCAGTTGCCGCGCAGCTCCTTGATGAACAGGGAGCGGGTCCAGGTGGAGACGATCTCCCAGAGCTCCTTGCGGAAGTAGATCACCACGGCGGTCTCCGTGCCGAGCTGGATGACCGCCGTGAACGCCGCCCCCGGATCCTGCCAACCGGCGAAAGCGGAGACCACCCGGATGTGGGCGCTGGAGGAGATCGGCAGGAACTCCGTGAGCCCCTGGATCAACCCCAGAACCACCGCTTCTAGCCAGCCGATCACGACTACACCTTCCGAGAACGCGGGAGTGACGAGGGTGAGGCTAGCGGAAAACGAGGGCCGAGCAGTTGTTCGCGTAGGGCGTTGAGTTGATGGAGTGCGAGTCGAGCGCTGGTCTTGGATCGCGCCAAGGTCGTTGGTCAGGAGGTCCAGACCTTGGCGTTGGCCCTGGCGAAGCCGGCGAAGTCGCGGGCGGGCCGGCCGAGCGCCTGCCGCACCCCGTCGCTCAGGTGGGTGTTGCGGCCGTCGAGGATCTCGGTGAACATCGCCGCCAGGCCCTCCGCCTCCTCCTGGGGCATGCCCTGCGCGACGGCCGCGGCCACGTATTCGTCGGGGGTCACCGTGAGGCTCGTGATCTGCCTGCCGGTGGCCTTGGACAGCTCTTCCGCCGCTTCGGCGAACGTCAGCAGCCTCGGCCCGGTCAGCTCGTACAGCTTGCCCGCGTGGCCCTCCTTGCTGAGCGCGGCGACGGCCACGTCGGCGATGTCGTCCACGTCCACGAACGGCTCGGGCACGTCGGCAGCGGGGATCGCGATGACGCCGCCGAGCACCTGGTCCAGGAGGAAGCCCTCGCTGAAGTTCTGCATGAACCAGCTGCAGCGGACGACCGTCCACTCCAGACCCGACTCCTCGACCGTGCGCTCGCTCGCCTGCGCCTCCGGCTCGCCCCTGCCGGACAGCAGGACCAGCCGCCGCACGCCGCTGCGGACGGCGAGTTCGGTGAACGCCTTGATGTCGTCGTACGCGCCGGGCAGGGCCAGGTCGGGGTAGTAGGAGAGGTAGACGGCCGTGACGCCGTCGAGGGCTTCCGGCCACGTGGATCGGTCGTGCCAGTCGAAGGCGGGGCGCGATCCCACTCGTACGGGCAGGTTGAGCGCAGTGAGTCGGTCAGCGATACGACGGCCGGTCTTTCCCGTGCCGCCCAACACCAGAATCATCATGTATCTAGTAAGTCGCCATACCCATAAGACTCTCCATGGTTGAGAAGCGCATTCCCATATGCGATCGTCTAACCCATGGACCAGCTCGCGGCGCTACTCGACGGCCCGCGCGCTCGCGGTGCCTTCCTGCTCCGCTCGATCCTGGATCCGCCCTGGTCACTGCGCATCCAGGACGAGGCCCCGCTGTCGGTCACGGCTCTGGTGCGCGGCGAAGCGTGGGTGGTGCTCGACGAAGGTGATCCCGTACGCCTTTCGCCGGGGGAGGTCTCGATCAACCGGGGGCCGGAGCCGTACACGGTGGCCTCCGACCCCGGCACGAAGCCGCAGATCGTGATTCACCCCGGCCAGCACTGCACCACGCTCGACGGTGCATCCCTCTACCAGGCCATGGACCTGGGGGTGCGTACCTGGGGTAACAACCCGGACGGCGGCACGGTGCTGCTCACCGGCACCTACAACTTCGAGGGCGAGATCAGCAGGCGGCTGCTCGAAGCGCTGCCCACGATGATCGTGCGGCCCGGCGACCCGCTCATCTCGCTGCTCGGGGCCGAGATCGTCAAGGACGAGCCGGGGCAGGAGGCGGTCCTCGACCGGCTGCTCGACCTGCTGCTCATCGCGGTCCTGCGGTCGTGGTTCGCGACGCACGAGGCGCCTTCGTGGTACCGCGCCATGAGCGACCCGGTGGTGGGCAAGGCCATGCGTCTCATGCAGCACAACCCGGCTCACCCGTGGACGGTCGCCACCCTGGCTCTTGAGGTGGGCGTCTCCAGGGCGTCGCTGGCCAGGCGCTTCACCGAACGGGTCGGGGAGCCGCCGATGGCCTTCCTCACCGACTGGCGGCTGGCGCTGGCCGCCGACCTGCTGCGCGAGCCGGACGCCACGATCGGCTCGGTGGCCAGAAAGGTCGGGTACGGCAGCCCGTTCGCGCTCAGCACGGCCTTCAAACGCGTACGCGGCATCAGCCCGCAGGAACACCGGACCGGATGAAACCGCTGCTGCTGATCGACGTGGACGGCGTGCTCAACCCGATGGGACGACCTACCCCGGACTTCAGGCCCTACCGCTGCACGATCGGTGACGAGCTCTACACCGTGCACCTCAACCCCCGGCACGGCCGCAGGCTCCTCGACCTCGCGCTGGTCACGGGGTCCGAGCTGGTGTGGGCGACCACGTGGGAGCAGCACGCCAACGAGTGGATCGCACCCAGGATCGGGCTGCCGTCGTTGCCGGTGATCCCCATGAGCCCGGACGTGCCGAGCGAGTACGGGGAGATGTTCAAGACCCCGCACGTGGCTGCCTACGCGGGGCGGCGGCCGTTCGTGTGGTTCGACGACCAGGTGTGGGCGGAGGACGAGGAGTATCTCAGGGTGCGTCAGGGTCTGGATGACTTCCTGCTCATCCACGTGGACCCGAGACAGGGACTGACCAGCCGACATCTGGGCATGGCACATGAATGGCTGACCCTTACAGGGTTTTCTCAGGGTTCCTGACGGGAGTCATGCGGCCTGGCCGCCCGTTCTACAGGTAGGTCGTAACCACACGGAGGAACAGCATGTACCGCTCACGAGAGCACAGGATCCTGGCCGGCGTCTGCGGCGGTCTCGCCGACAAGATGGGCCTGCCGCCTACGCTCGTACGGATCCTCTGGCTGCTCCTGTCGCTCATTCCCGGACCGCTCTGGGTCGTCTACGTCGTCATGTGGATCCTCATCCCGGAGGAGCCGAAGGGCTACCGTACGGCGGCGTAGGGCCCCGGGCACAAGAGGACTTCGCATGGGGCGCCTCGCGAATGGGAGCTCAGCCGCTCTCATCCAGGCGCCTCCGGCGCACCTCTCGCGCCTTCTGACGTGGATGTTGGCGAGCTTGGTCCTGGCCGGCTCGGTTCCCCTGGCGATCTCCCTCAAGGGCACATCTCATTGGTGAGCCACCACGATCCGCACCGTCCGAATATTGTTCGGTACGGTGGTGTGGTGACGGATATCTTCGATGATCTGGCCGCGGAATATCGCCAACTGGATGCGGTATTGGAGTCGCTGACCCCGGATCAGTGGTCCCGGCCCTCCGAGGCCGCCGGGTGGAGCGTCTCCGATGTCGTTCTACATCTCACCCAGTCCGAAGAAACGATCATCGGTGGGTCTCTCAAGGAGGGGAAGGCCCTGCTTTCCTCTGCCGAGACCACCGTGGACGGGCTGGCCGAGGAGATGGTCGCCGCTGAGCGCGGGATGTCGCCGGCCGATCTGCTGGCGCGATGGCGTAAAGCCGCCTTCGCCACTCCCGACGCACTTCGCGCCTATCCTGCGGGTACGCGGCTTTCTTGGGTGAGGACTCCGCTGTCGCCGCGGACGCTGGCCACGACCAGGCTCGCCGAGCATTGGGCGCATGCCCAGGACATCACCGTCGCGTTGGGCATTCCCTACCCCGACACGGCCCGGCTCCGCCATGTGGCCTGGCTGGCCCACCGTACGCTGCCCTATGCCTTCGCCGTCGCCGGGCTCGAGGCTGTGCCGGTCTTCTGCGATCTCATCGCACCGGACGGAACCCGCTGGACCTTCGGCGATCCGGCCGCCCCGGCCCGGATCACCGGGTTGGCCGCGGAGTTCTGCCGGGTCGGCGCCCGCCGCCTCACGCCCGAGCAGACCGGCCTCACCACCGAAGGGCCGCACGCCGCCGACGCGCTTCGCATCGTCCGCAACTACGCCGCCTGACGCCCCGCACCCAAGGCTCTGTGTAGATAACTTGCATGATTAGCCTTAAGGTGGATCAAGAACCTGGATAAGGGGGCCTGTGATGTTGCTTCGCTTCAGAGGCGCCAATCATAGATCATTTCGGGACGAGTTCGAGGTCTGGCTGGCCGCCAGCAAGTTCAACCAGGCGGCACGGCGTCCTGCTGGTCTCGCCGAGGACCCTGAGCTGGCTTACCTGCCAACGACCGCGATCTACGGCTCGAACGCTTCGGGCAAGTCGAACGTCCTGCACGCCATCCGCTGGATGCGGCAGGCCGTTCTCAACTCCGTCCATGGCTGGTCCACCCTCGACGGTGTTCCTCGTGAGCCGTACGAACTCGCCCCGGTGGCCCGTGCGGACACCTCGCTCTTCGAGGTCGACATCGTTCTCGACGGTGACCGATACGTCTACGGCTTCGAGGTCTCCGACCAGCGGATCGAGACCGAGTGGCTGCACGCCTACCCGGGCGGGCAGGCCCGCAGGCAGGTCTGGTTCGAGCGCGACGCCGACTCTGACGATCTGTTCGCCTTTCCTGGCGAGGGGCTGAAGGGGTCGAAGGAAAGTCTTGTCTCTCAGACGCGTCCCAACGCACTCTTCCTGACGGTCGCGGCGGCCTTCAACCAGCCCTATCTCAAGCCCATCCATGACTGGTTCAAGCACAACCTCTGGTGGATCAGCCCTGGCCGCGACTTCGAGGAGCGGCAGAGTTTCACCCGCGAGATGCTCGACGACCCTCGGCAGCGGGATCGGATCATCGGGCTTCTCAAAGTCGCGGACCTAGGTGTCATCGGAACCGAGATCGACAGTTTGACCGGCGAACTCCGGCTGCTGCACCAAGGGCCCAACGGTCCTGTTGCGTTGAGCTATGAACGGCAGGAATCCATGGGGACCCGATCGTGGTTCGCCTTCATCGGCCCCCTCCTCACTGCCCTCGACCGAGGGGCGGCCCTCCTCGTTGACGAACTCGACACCAGCCTGCATCCCCTGTTCGCCGCCGACGTCATCCGGCTCTTCCAGGATCCGGCGGCCAACCCGAACAACGCGCAACTGGTGTGCACGGTCCACGACGTGAGCCTGCTGGGCCGTACGCACATCTTCCAGCCTCTGGAACGCGACCAGGTGCGCATCACCGTCAAGAACCCTGACGGCATATCTGAGATCTATCCGCTGACCGATGCCCGTCCTCGCAAGACCGAGGCTCTCGATCGTAACTACCTGGCGGGTGCGTACGGTGGTGTGCCAACGCTGACGGTCGGCGAGATAGCCGAGACGCTTACCGGGCCGCTCGCGGAGCCTGAGACGGAGGTGTCCGCCTGATGGCCAAACGCGGGGTGCCCGGTGGAGACTCGGCTCCGCATCCAGGGCTGGGCGGCCCCAGGAAGAACAAAGTCCTGTTCGTCGTCTGCGAGGGGCAGACCGAGCGGAGCTACTTTCATCATCTGAACCATGGTTACGGCGCGGAGCACAACTTTCAGATCCAACTCACCCCGCGCAAGGTCACTGAGGGGCAGCAGTTCAACGGCTACAAACCCGCCCGTGCGGTCCGAGAGGCGATCCGGCTCAAGAAGGTCACGAAGGGGATCAAGAACGCCGAGTTCTGGGCGGTCTTCGACCGTGATGAGCACGAGGACATTTACCAGGCGTTTCGCCTTGCCCGTGAGAACGGGATCAACGTTGCCTTCTCCCATCCGCACTTCGAACTCTGGCTCTGGCTCCACTTCGCCGCCGGCGCGCCCGGTCGGCTCGGTGGAGACCGCACGCTGATCCCAGCGAAACTCCGGAGAACAAAGGAGTTCGGAGACTTCGAAAAGCTCGTCGAGCCTCATCACTTCGAGGAGCTGGTTAGGGACGGCCAGCAGGCGAAAGCAGTCAAGCTGGCCCAAGGTCTCGTGGCCGACTGCCCGAGCGGGCGCTGTGCCCCGGCATCAGAGCCGGGCGTGTCTGGTCACGCCCGCAACTGCGATATTCTCCTGCGCGACCCGTCCACCGACATCTACCTGATCCTCGAGGTTCTCGGGATCGTCTCATAACCGGGAACCCGGCTCGCGTCGCGTTCATACCGCGTGCGATCCCATCCGGGACGCGGCTTATCCTCGAAGGATGAGGGCAAGGCCGCTGACACTCGTTCAGGACGATCTCGTCGACTACGACAAGGCGATGGAGCGCATGACCGACCTCGTCGGGCAGCGCCAGCGGGACGAACGGCCGGACACGCTCTGGCTGCTCAGCCACCCGTCCGTCTACACGGTCGGGCGCCGCACCCCGCTCTCCCACCTGCCCGACCCCACGCGCGGCATCCCCGTGCTCGAGACCGGGCGTGGCGGTCAGCTCACCTACCACGGGCCCGGGCAGCTCGTCGGCTACCTCATCGTCAAGCTGGCAGAGGGTGAGGGGATCGTCGACTACGTGCGTGAGGTGGAGTTGCGGCTGGTGGAGGCGTTGGGCAAGCTCGGGCTGCCTGCCGAGCGGCGCGACACGCCGCCCGGCTCCGAGTTGCTCACCGGCGTGTGGACCAGCGAGACCGGGCGCAAGGTCATCTCGATCGGGATGCGGCAGAGCCGGGGGGTCACGAGTCACGGGTTCGCGCTCAACGTGGACGGTGATCTGGAGCCCTGGAACTGGGCGATCGCCTGCGGGATGCCCGACGTGGACATGACCTCGCTCAAGCGGGAGCTGGGATCCACTTCCATGGACGAGGTCCGCACGGCCGTGGCCGCCGCCTTCGAGGCGTCCTGACGGCCTCTTTCGCGGGCCAGAGCTAGCTGCGAGGAAATACCTGTACGTCGGCGTCGTGCCCGTTACCGACCAGCTTGCGGTCGCATGTGTACAAGGGTGCTTCCAGCGCCTCGGCGAGTGTCAGATAGCTGGCGTCGTAGGCGGGGTAGTTGTGACGCAACTCCCAAATCCGATCCGCGATGCCCTTGATCTCGTAGCGGGTGATCTTGAGCGCGAGATAGTCGTTCCGTGCCTGCTCGGCTGCGGCCACGGTCAGCTTGCCGCCAAGCGCGAGCCCGCGCAGGGTCGAGAGGACCTCGACGTCGAGCAGGTGCGGGGCATGGACGCTTGCTTGGAGGGCATCGACGAGTTCTGCATCTGCCTCTCGGCCCGCCAGTGCCTCGACCATTGCCGACGAGTCAATGACGATCACCGCCTGCCCTCCGCGACCGCCTCGAGGATGTCCGCGGTCGAGGGTCCTTGGGAGCGATCCCGCGCCTTCAGCCGCTTGACTATCTCAGCATTGGTCGGCCTGGCGGTGATATCGGCTAGTTCCCTGGCGACGTAGGCCGAAAGGGATAGGCCTGCTTCGGCTGCACGCTCCTTCAGCGACTCGGCGACGGACTCGGGGACATCGCGAATATAGAGTGTTGCCATGACAGCATGCTAGCAGGCTGCAAGCACATGGGTACGGCTCGCCGGGAGCCGTACCCACATGCCAGAAAGCCTCAGGCCGCCGGGACCTCGTCGACGGTGCGGCGGGGGCCCGTGAACCAGTGGCGGGCCGACAGGGCCCACCACAGGGCGATGCCGATCAGCACCACGCCCACCGCGATCGGCGCGTAGTTGACCGAGGTCCAGGTGAAGTCCGCGTTGCCCGGTACGCCGGCCGGTGAGAACGGCATGATGAAGTAGATCGAGACGATCACGATCTCGACGCAGGCGATCCAGCACAGGGCCTTGTACTTCCTGCCGAGCGTCCACGGGCCGGGCTGGAAGGCGTCGCCCATGCGCAGCCGGAGCCAGATCGGGATGAGGAACGCCAGGTAGAGCCCGATGACCGCGATCGACACGACGGCGTAGAAGGCGACCGGGGTGGTCAGGCCCGCCGGGGCGTAGAGGGCGGGCAGCGTGATCAGGGCGGCCACGACGCAGCCTGCGATGATCGCGTTGACCGGGGTCCGGTTGCGGTCGATCTTGGACCACAGCCGCCAGCCGGGGACCGCGCCGTCGCGCGAGAACGCGTACGTCATCCGCGACATCGACGTCACGCAGCTCATCCCGCAGAAGAACTGGCCGATCGTGGAGATCGCGAAGATCGCGGTGGCCAGCGGGGACGAGAGCGCGGTCTCGAAGATTGCCCCGACGAAACCGGCTTGTTTGTTGAGCTCGTCCACGTTCGTCGCCGCGAACAGGAACGACAGCAGCAGGATCCAGCCGCCGATCGCCGAGTAGAAGATCGACTGCCAGAGTCCGCGCGCCGCGCTCTTCGCCGCGCCCTGGGTCTCCTCCGACACGTGCGCGCAGGCGTCGAAGCCGGTGATCGTGTACTGGGTGAGCAGGAAGCCGAGCGGCAGCACGTACAGCCAGAAGGGCAGCCCGTCGGAGCCGTCGCCGAAGCCGGAGTTGTTGTTCGTGCCGCCGAAGACGAAGCCGAGCGACTGGTGGTTGTCCGGCGCGAAGATCAGGATGGCGACCACGATCGCGGCGCCCGCGACGTGCCACCAGACCGAGATGTTCTGCAGCAGCGAGATGAGCCTGTGGCTGTAGATGTTGATCAGTGCGTGCAGCGCGAGGATGATCACGAACAGGAGGAACGCCTGCGAAAGCGTGCCTTCCCACCCGCCGTCGGTCAGCCTCGTGAGGGTGATGTTGAGGAACGTGGCGCAGCCGTAGTCGACCGACGCGGTGACGGCGATGAGGCCGATCAGGTTGAGCCAGCCGGTGAACCACCCGTGGATCGGCTTGCCCAGCTTGGCGGCCCACCAGTAGATGCCGCCCGCCGTCGGGTACGCCGACACCAGCTCCGACATGCAGAAGCCGATGATCAGGATGAACAGGGAGATCAGCGGCCAGCCCCAGGAGATGGCGACGGGGCCGCCGTTGTTCCAGGCTTGTCCGAAGGTGGTGAAGCAACCGGCGAGGATGGAGATGATCGAGAAGGAGATGGCGAAGTTCGAGAAACCGCTCCAGGTACGGGCCAGCTCCTGCTTGTAGCCGAGCTCGGCCAGTCGCCTGGAATCCTCTTCAGTGGTCGTCATTGAGGTCTCCCTGGGGGGCGCGGAGGACGCTCCATTTGGTCTACATCTAGACCATTTCTTTCCAGGGGACAAGGCGTTACAGATGAGTTTCGATGTCGTCAGGGGTGCTGGTGGCCTTATGTCGCGATTTGCATTGTGATCTTGCCGGTGGTGGCGGCGTCCAGCTGGGCCGCCCGGGCCTCCTCGAGTCGATCCCATGAGGCGTGCCAGCCCAGTTCGATGGAGAGCTCGGCGGTGGCCAGGAGGGTGAGCAGGTGGGCCAGGTCGGTGGCCGGGGCCGCCATATCGCCGAACGAGCTCAGCGATCTGGCCTCACCCAGGGCGAACGTGGAGTTCGGGGGGAAGACCGCCGGTTGGCCGGCCGCCCAGCCGATGCTCTGAAGGTTGCCGCCCGGCTTCAGCAATCCCCATGCCGTCACCAGGGCCGGGCCGCCGACGACCTCGATGACGACATCGACGGGTTCGACCCGGTCCAGCCCGACCACCACCTCGACCGCGCGGTCGGTGGCCAGCGCCGCCGCCAGGCGTTCGGCGCGTCCAGGGCTGCTGACGGAGGCGATGACGTGCGCGCCTTCCCGCCTGGCCAGTTGTACGGCCAGCCGCCCCACCGACCCCGACGCGCCCGTCACCAGTACGCGTGAGCCCGGCGTCGGACCGGCGGCCCGGAGCGAGCGCAGTGCCGTCAGGCCGGCCATCGGCAGGGCGGCCGCCTCCACCAGTTCCACCCGATCGGGCACGACCGCCATCGCGTCGGTGCCGAACGCCACCCGCTCCGCCCACGCCCCCGGCCCGAACGCCGCCACCCTGGCCCCCTCGGCGGGACCCGTGCCGTCCTCGGCGGCGCGAATCACGATCCCGGCGGCGTCGTAGCCGAGCACCATGCCCTGCGGCAGGCGGCCCATGTGCCGGAGTTCGCTGAAGTTGACGGACACGTGGTGGACCTCGACGAGCGCCTGCCCAGGACCGGGAACCGGCTCGGGGACCTCCGCGAAACGTCCCTCGGCTCCTGCTCCCACGACCAATGCGCGCATGATCACACTCCCTCGCAACGAATCGGACCGGCGGTCCGATTGATGTCAGGGATAGTATGGGGACCGACAGTCCGCTTGCAAGCAAGGGAGGGTGGTGTGCGGTCGGACGCGACTCGCAACCGGGAGGCGATTCTGCGCGCCACGGAGGAGCTCCTGGCCGCCCACGGTGCCGAGCACATCTCTCTGGACCGGGTGGCCGCCGCGGCGGGAGTCGGCAAGGGCACGCTGTTCCGGCGCTTCGGCAATCGGACCGGGCTGTTCCAGGAACTGCTCGCCGGACGGGCCGCCGCCCTGGCGCACGCCATCGAGTCTCCGGACTCGGCGCTCGGGCCGGGTGCGCCGCCGCACGATCGGCTGCTCTCGTTTCTGGACGAGCTGGCCGAGCTCGCCGAGCGCAATCTGGCGCTCTTCGCCGCGCACGAGCGGGCCTGCGCTGCGGACAAGTATCGCGATCCGACCTATCTTCGCTGGCACGCCCACGTCACGGCGCTGATCGCCCAGGCCAAGCCGGGCCTGGACGCGGAGTTCGCCGCCCATGCGCTGCTGGGCTCCTTCGACGCCGACCTGGCCCGGCACGTCATGTCGGACGGCGGGGTGGCGCGACTCAAGTCCTCCGTCAGAGGTCTCGCTCAGGCCCTCCTCACCTGAGCGTTCGCGGCTACCCCGCGAACGCGTCCGTCGCGGCCTGGCAGAAGGCCTTGAGGTCGTCCGGCTTGCGGCTGCTGACGAGCATGTTCGGCCCGTTCGTGCACACCACGATCTCCCTGTCCACCCAGGTCGCGCCGGCGTTGCGCAGGTCCGTCTGCAGGCTGGGCCAGGAGGTGAGCGTGCGTCCGCGCACCACGTCCGCCTCGATCAGGGTCCAGGGCGCGTGGCAGATGGTGGCCACCGGCTTGCCCAGGTCGAAGAAGGCGCGGGCGAACCGTACGGCCTGCGGCACCGTACGCAGGAAGTCGGGGTTCGCGACACCGCCGGGGAGCACGAGACCGTCGAAGGAGGCTGCGTCGGCGCCGTCCACCGTTTCGTCCACGGCGAACTTGTCGGCCTTGTCCAGATGGTGGAACGCCTGGATCTGGCCGGAGCGGGTCGAGACGAGCTTGGGTGTGCCGCCTGCCTGCTTGACCGCCTTCCACGGCTCGGTGAGCTCCACCTGCTCCACTCCTTCCGGAGCGACCAGGAACGCGATGGTCTTGCCGTTCATCATGTGAACTCCCCCTTGGGCTGCATGTTTCCTCCCCTCTTTCCGGTGGGGGGCGATGTATGCGTGTTTACCCTAGGGGGGTATAGTCACTCCGGAAGTACGAGAGTGAGGAGTGAGGTATGACTGTCACGACGTACCAGGTTGAGGGCATGACCTGCGGCCACTGTGTCAGCTCGGTGAGCGCCGAGGTGGGCAAGGTGACCGGGGTGCGCGGGGTGGAGGTGGACCTGGCAGCCAAGGCCGTGACCGTGACGAGCGAGGCGCCGCTGGACATCTCGGTGATCGACGCGGCCGTGGTCGAGGCCGGCTACGAGCTGGCCGGTCGGATCGAGCTGCTCCCGCAGGTCGGCGCGTCGTCGTGCTGCGGCTCCGGCGGTTGTCACTAAGGCGCGTGGTTCGGGCCTCCATCGGCCGTGGCCGGTTCCGCGGCCGGTGGAGGCCGCCTGAGCCACCGGGCGTGCGCGGCCCACGCGGCGGCGGCGCCCACGGCGTACCAGAACAGGTCGGGCGGGTTGAACGTGCTGCCTAGCACCGGTCGCAGGGCCGCCGGGATGTCCCCCAGCTGGGCGAACTCGATCGCCCCGCTCAGCCCCGCCGCCAGCAGCGCCACCACCCATGGCCGCAGTCTCGGCCAGGCGAGCAGGACGAGGGTGTAGACGAGCACGGTGTAAAGCGCGTCGCCCGTGTACTTCGACACCGGGCCGTCCCACAAGATCCGCACGCCGAGCCCCACAAGCACGGTGAGGGCGGCGGCGAGGGCGACGGGCAGACGGGGCACCAGCTCACGGTAGTGCCAAGGGCGCTGAAAATTTACACCGGAAAAGGAAACGAGAATGAAACAATTTTCCGTCACGCGTTGACACGCGGTCTCCGTATGGTGTGCCTTTCTCTACACAGGACACCCCCGCCTGAAGGTGAGGCACTTATGAGGAAATGGTTCGCACGCCTGGTTGCGCTGGGCGTCGTGCTATTAGTAGCAGGTCAGGGCGCTACGGCGGCCCTTGCCCAGGAACCGGCGGCGGGGAAGAAGATCGTTCGCGTCGGCGCGACGCAGTCGATGGACTCGATGAACCCGTTCCTGGCGGTCCGGCTGGTCTCGACGTCGATCCACCGCTGGATGTACGGCTACCTCACGGTGCCCGACTCCAAGACGCTCCAGCCCAGCCCCGACCTGGCCGAGTCGTGGACCACGTCGGAGGACGGGCTCACGTGGACGTTCAAGATCCGGGCGGCCAAGTGGTCGGACGGCCAGCCCGTCACGGCCGACGACGCCGCGTGGACGTTCAACAAGATGATGACGGACGAGGCCGCCAAGACGGCCAACGGCCCGGCGGTGGAGAACTTCGAGAGCGTCACGGCCAGCGGCCAGGACCTGACGATCAAGCTCAAGTCCCCGCAGGCGTCCATGCTGGAGAACCCGGTCCCGATCATGCCCAAGCATGTCTGGGAGTCGGTCACCGACATGGCCAACTACGACGCCGAGAAGTACCCGTCGGTGAGCAGCGGCCCGTACATCGCGGTCGAGCACAAGAAGGACCAGTACGTCAAGCTGCAGGCCAACCCCAACTACTGGCGGGGCAAGCCCAAGATCGACGAGCTCCAGGTCATCTTCTACGACAACCCGCAGGCCGCCATCGCGGGTCTGAAGAAGGGTGACATCGACCTGATCGGCCGGCTGAACCCGCCTGAGTACGAGGCCATCCAGAACGACCCGAACATCGTCTCCTGGAACACCCAGGGCCGGCGCTCGGCGTACCTGCAGATCAACCACGGCGCCACCACCACCGACGACAAGCCCCTCGGCGACGGCCACCCGGCGCTGAAGGACGTCAAGGTGCGCCAGGCGCTGCACTACGCCATCGACAAGCAGCGGCTGGTCGCCGAGGTCCAGAACGGCCTGGCCAAGCCCGCCGACGGCTCGATCGTGCCGCCGATGTACAAGGACTTCTTCTGGGAGGCCACCGGCGACGAGAAGGTCACCTACGACCCGGCCAAGGCCAACAAGATCCTCGATGACGCCGGCTACAAGAAGGGCGCCGACGGCGTCCGTACGATGCCGGACGGCAAGCGCAAGCTGGAGTTCCGCTTCAGCATCCACACCGACACCCCGATCGAGGACAAGCTCGCCGAATACCTGACGGGCTTCTTCAAGGAGATCGGCATCACGCTGACCACCAAGAAGCTCGACTCCAGCAAGTTCACGGAGGAGACGGGCGTCACGGGCCTGTTCGACATCGCGATCAGCGGCTGGTCGGTCAACCCCGACCCCGAAGAGGTCCTGGCCACGCACCTGTGCAGCCGCAGGCCGGCTCCGGGCGGCGAGGGCGGCGGCACCGAGTCGTTCTACTGCGACCCGACCTTCGAGAAGCTCTACCAGGAGCAGCTCAAGGAACTCGACCGGCCCAAGCGCGCCGAGATCATCAAGCAGATGCAGGAGCGGCTCTACACCGACGCCCCGATCATCGCGATCTACTACACCAACGACCTCGAGGGTTACCGCAAGGACCGGATCACCAGCATCACCCCGATCCCCGAGGAGAAGGGCCTCCTGTACGGCGGCAGCGGCTACTGGCCGTTCTACACCGTGGACGCCAAGGCCACGGCGGCGAGCGGGGCGAGCGGCGACGGCGGCTCCAACACCGGCCTCATCGCCGGCATCGTCGGCGCCGTGGTGGTCATCGGACTGGCGGCCTTCCTCCTGAGCAGGCGGCGCAAGAGCGTCGCAGACGAGCGCGAATGACCACTCCGCTAGAAGCAGCAGAGCCCGCCGTCCAGGCGGCGGGCCCTGGTGACGAGCGCCCCACCAGCCGCGGCACGCTGCAGTACGCGCTGTCGAAGGCCGGTGGGGCGTTGTTCAGCATCGCCATGGTGATCGTCGGCACGTTCTTCGTGTTCCGGCTGCTGCCCGGCGACCCGGTACGCAACCTGGCCCAGGGCCGCAACATGACCCCGGCCCAGCTCGACCTCGAACGTCACCGGCTCGGCCTGGACATGCCGCTGCCCGACCAGTTCCTCGACTTCGTCGGCAGGACGCTGCGGCTCGACCTCGGCACGTCGTACGAGTACAAGAGGCCCGTCCTGGACCTGATCGGCGAGCGCATCGGCCCGACGCTGCTGCTCGTGGGGACAGGCCTGGTCATCGCGGTCAGTCTCGGGATCTGGCAGGGCACCAGGGCCGGATGGCGGCGCGGCAGCCGGTTCGACCGCTTCTCCACGGGCACGTCGCTGGTGCTGTGGTCGGTGCCGACGTTCTGGCTGGGACTGCTGCTGATGATGGTGTTCGGCGTCGGCATCGGCCCGATCCCCGGCATCTTCCCGTTCAGGGGCAGCGAGAGCGTGGACGCGCCCGACGGCTTCGCCTACGTGCTCGACGTGGCCTCGCACATGGTGCTGCCGTGTCTGACGCTGGTGGCCGTGGTCTACGCGCAATACCTCCTGGTCATGCGCTCGTCGCTGCTGGAGGAGGTCAGCCAGGACTACGTCACGGTGGCCCGCGCCAAGGGCCTGCGCGACGACGAGGTACGCCGCCGCCACGCGGTGCCCAACGCCCTGCTGCCCACGGTGACCCTGGTCTTCATGCGCGTCGGCTTCGTGGTCGGCGGCGCGGTGACGGTCGAGACGATCTACACCTGGCCGGGGCTCGGCCAACTGTTCTACGAGGCGATCGCCGTGCCCGACTTCACGCTCATGCAGGGCACGTTCCTGCTGATCACCGTGGCGGTGATCGTCATGAACACGCTGGCGGACGTGGTCTACCACGTGCTCGACCCGAGGGTGAGGTCGGCATGACGAGTGTCGCGACAGCCCGCAGGCGGCTCGCGTTGAGCCGCTTCTGGGCCGACTTCCGCACCCATCGGGCCGGAGTCGCCGGAATGGTCATCCTCCTCGCCGCTGTGGTGCTCGCACTGATCGCGCCGTTGTTCATCGACGAGAACGTGACCAGCGTCGTCGACGCGCCAGGGGAGAAATGGGACTCGCCGAGCCTGGCCTTTCCCTTCGGCACCGACGAGTCGGGCCGCTCGCTCCTGCTGATGATCTGGTGGGGCTCGCGCACGTCGCTGCTCATCGGCTTCCTCGCCGCGCTGCTCAGCATCGTCATCGGCATGGTCGTCGGCATCGCGGCCGGCCACTTCCGCGGCTGGATCGGCGCCGTGCTCATGCGGGTCACCGACTGGTTCCTGGTGTTGCCCTCGCTGGTCACGGCGCTGGTGCTGGCGGCCATCCTGGGCGGGACCACGTTCACGATCATCATGGCGATCGGCGTGACCACGTGGCCGTCGACCGCCCGGCTGATCAGGGCTCAGACGCTGGCCGTCGAGGCCAGGCCGTACATCGAGCGCTCCAAGGCCCTGGGCGCCGGGCACTGGCACATCACCACCAGGCACGTGCTGCCCAACGTGGCGCCGTTGCTGCTGGCCAGCACCACGCTGGAGGTGGCCAGCGCGATCGTGACCGAGTCCACGCTGGCCTTCCTCGGTGCCAGCGCCAACAAGACCTCGTGGGGCACCATGCTGCGCGGCTCGTACGACTTCGGCGCGGCCACTGAGGGCGCGTGGTGGTACATCCTCATCCCCGGCCTGGCCATCCTCACCGTCGTCATGGCGTTCACCCTGGTAGGGCGGGCACTGGAAGCCGTGCTCAACCCACGGCTCAGGAGGGCGGCATGAGTCTTCTCGAACTCGATGACCTGTCGGTGACGTACCGCATCGCCGCGGGCGAGGTGCCCGCGGTGCGCGGTGTGTCGCTGACGTTGGACTCCGGAGCGGCACTCGGAGTCGCCGGCGAGTCGGGATCCGGCAAGTCGACGCTGGCCATGGCGCTGTTGCGGCTCCTGCCCCGCGACGCGCGTGTCGGCGGCCGGATCCTGCTCGACGGTGAGGACGTGCTCGCCATGAAGTGGGGTCGCATGCGGGCCGTACGGTGGGCCGAGGCCTCGATCGTGTTCCAGGGGGCCCAGCACGGGCTCAACCCGGTGCGCAGGATCGGGGACCAGATCGCCGAGCCGCTGCTCGTACACGGCCTGGCCAAACCCGAGGCCGCCCGCAAGCGCGTGGCCGAGCTGCTCGATCAGGTCGGCCTGCCCACCTGGCGGGCCCGCAGCTACCCGCACGAGCTGTCCGGCGGGCAGCGGCAGCGGGTGATGATCGCGATGGCGCTGGCCTGCTCACCGCGGCTGATCATCGCCGACGAGCCGACGACCGCGCTCGACGTGATGGTGCAGGCCCAGGTCCTGACCCTGATCAAGGAGCTGGTCAGCGAGCACGACATCTCGCTGATCATGATTTCGCACGATTTGTCGGTCCTGGCGGACGTGTGCGACCAGCTCGCGGTCATGTACGCGGGCCGCGTCGTCGAGCACGGGCCGTCCGGCGAGGTGTTCCACGACGCCAAGCACCCCTACAGCCGGGCGCTGGCGGCGGCGTTCCCGACGGTGGGGGACCCGGGCTCGCGCATGGCGCCCAAAGGCCTCGGAGGCGATCCGCCTGACCCGATGCAGCTTCCGGGCGGCTGCTCGTTCCACCCGCGCTGCCCGGTGGCGCTGGACGAATGCGCGACCCTGGACGTGGAGCTCTGGCCGGCGGGTCCGAGCCGTACCGCCGCCTGCGTGCACGTCAGGGCAAAGGAGGGGGCCTCATGACTGAGACTCACGCGGGGGGCAAGCCCCCCGCGACCCCCCCGAAGGGCGAGGAAGAGGCGTTTGTCTCAGCAGGCTTGGGGGAGCAAGCTCCCCCAAGCCTGCTGGAGGCGCGGGACTTGCACGTGGAGTTCTCCTCGCGCGGCCGCCGCGCCCGCGCCGTGGACGGCGTGAACCTGTCCATCGGCGAGGGCGAGATCGTGGCGCTGGTCGGCGAGTCCGGCTGCGGCAAGACCACTCTGGCCCGCACGCTGCTCGGCCTCGAACGCCCCACCTCGGGCGAGGTCCGGTACGGCGGCACGGCGCTGGAGTACGGCTCCAAGGCGCTCAAGGCCTACCGGCGTCAGGTGCAACTCGTCCTGCAGGACCCGACGGGCTCGCTCAACCCCAGGCACACGGTGTACGAGGCCGTCGCCGAAGGGCCGCGCATCCATGGCCTGCAGGATGAGCGGGAGGTCGTCTCCACGGCCCTGTCCAGGGCTGGGCTGCGGCCGCCCGACCGGTTCTTCCTGCGTTACCCGCATGAGCTGTCCGGTGGGCAGCGGCAGCGCGTGGTGATCGCCGGGGCGCTGGCGCTGAACCCGAAGGTGCTGATCGCCGACGAGCCGGTGGCCTCGCTCGACGCCTCCGTACGCGGTGAGATCCTCGCCCTGCTGCTGAAGCTTCGGGCGGAGCTGGGGTTGTCGGCGCTGGTCGTCACCCACGACCTGGGGCTGGCCTGGAACATCGCCGACCGGGTGGCCGTGATGTACCTGGGCCGGATCGTCGAGTCCGGTCCCGTCGAGCAGGTGCTGACCGCGCCGCGGCATCCGTACACGCAGGCTCTCATGTCGGTGTTGCCGGAGTCGCCCGAGCGGGTGGTGCTGACCGGCGAGCCGCCGGACCCGACTCGGATCCCCGGTGGGTGCCGGTTCCACGCCCGCTGCCAGGTGCTCGCCTCGGGGAAGGCGGCCGAGGCGGGGGTGGACGGGAAGTGCCGGTCTGAGCTGCTGAGCATCCTGCCCGCAGTCCCCGAGGCCCAGGCGGCCTGCCACTACGCGGACGTCACCGGCTAGCCCGGCGGCCGGGCGCCCCCGATCACTCGCGGAAGGCTTTATTCCGGGTAGTTCTTGAGCGTGATGGCGGTCGCGGCACGGTGGATGGCGCCGGCGATCCGGTCGATCATCCGGTCGCGGCCCGGCAGGTGCGGGAGCAGTTTGATCATCTTGAGCTGGAACCAGAGGGCCGCGCGTGACCCGATCACCATGCCCTTGACGTTGGCGGGCGCGAGTGCCTGGTTGGCGTCGACGAACGCGCGCATCTCCCGCTCGTAGCCGTCTAACCCGCCGCCCGCGGCCAGCTCTCCGGCCAGCACGTACGCCCCCACGAGCGCCACGCTCGTGCCCTGCCCCGAGGCCGGCGAGGCGCAGTACCCGGCGTCGCCCACGAGCACGACCCGCCCATTGGACCAGCGGTCCATGTGGATCTGGGAGATCGAGTCGAAGTAGAAGTCCTTGGCCCCGCGCATGGCGTCGAGCAGCGCGGGGACCTCCCAGTCCGTTCCCGCCATGGCCCGCGCCACCAGCTCCTTCTGCCCGGCCGTGTCGCGGTGGTCGTAGGCCAGCGGCTCCGACGACCACATGAACAGCGCCTTGGCGCTCGTGTCCTGCCGGGTGCTGTAGACGTTCACCGTCCTGCCCGGGGCCGCGTGCACGGCCTCCTCGCGATCCAGGCCGAGCGTGTTGGGGACCGTGCAGATCGAGACGTAGTAGCCGAGGTCGCGGGCGTATTGAGACTCCTCGCCGAAGGCGATCCGCCTGGTGTTGGAGTGCGCGCCGTCCGCGCCGATGACCAGGTCAAACGTACGGGACTCCGAACGCTCGAACGTCACCGTGCCGTCCTCGGCGATGCCGGTGATGGAGTCGTCGAAGATGTACTCGACGTCTTCGCGGGTCAGGTCGTACAGCAGCTCGTTGAGGTCGCCGCGCATGATCTCGACGTCATCGCCCATGCGCCCGCCGAACAGGTCGGCGTCCATGGTCGCGACCGCCCTGCCCTTGGCGTCGTAGTGGGTGGCGATCCGCATGTCCGTGCTCCTGGCGCGGGCGGCCTCCAGCAGGCCCATGCGTTCGATCACCTCGAGCGCCGCGCCGCGCATGTCCACCTTGTAGCCGCCCTCGCGGATCGCGGGGGCGCGCTCGACCACGGTCACGGTGTAGCCGTGCCGCCGGAGCCAGTAGGCCGTCGCAGTGCCGGCGATGCTCGCGCCGGAGATGAGGATGTTCGTGTTCGTCATGCCCCTGAAGCTACATGTGTCTTAGACGTTTGTCTAGGACAAATTTTCAAGACATCTGTGTTAGCCTGTGAGCATGGGAAACAGGGAAGATCTGTTGGCCGGGGCGAAGCGGTGCCTGATCGAGAAGGGCTATTCGCGCACCACGGCGCGTGACATCGCCAACGCCTCCGGCGTGAGCCTGGCGGGCATCGGCTACCACTTCAAGTCAAAGGAAGCGCTGATGAACGAGGCGCTGTTCCAGGCGATGGAGGAGTGGGGCGGCGAGCTGGGGGCCGCCCTGACGGCCGACGTCAAGGCGGAGGCCAGCCCGCTGGAGCGGTTCGAGGCCGCGTGGGATCGGGTGGTGGAGTCGTTCTCCAGATTGCGGCCGTTGTGGGTGGTGCAGTTCGAGCTGCTCGGGCAGATCGACCACGTGCCCGAGGTTCGCGAGCAGCTCGCGGGCGCCATCATGGAGGCGCGGCTGGGGCTGGCGCAGCTGTTCGAGGGGATCGAGCCGGGCAGCGATCCGGAGCGGGAGCGGCTCACGGGGGCGTTCTACCAGGCCATGCTGACGGGGTTCCTGTCGCAGTGGCTGCTCGACCCGGACAGCGCGCTGTCGGGCCGCGAGGTGGTCACGGCCCTCCGCATGATCGCCTCCTGACGCGCCACCCGCACCGGCACCGTGGGAGGCGTACCCGTTAGAAGGCGCTTATCGTGGCGGGCGCCCGCTCGGCCCGGCTCAGCGTGCGGATGACCGCCGTAGGCCCGTGGCGGTGCACGGCCAGCCGGGCCAGCAGCTCGACCACGGGTTCGATGACCGACGAGGGCAGCTCGGGGGTCTCGACACCCACACTCGCCGCCAGGTCGTCGGCGTGCACGACCAGCTCCACCATCCGGGTCAGCAGGAAGTCGTCCAGCCGCAGCGACCAGTCCGCCCAGGGCAGACGTACGACCCGGTCGGCCGGCTCCACGGCCAGTGCGGCGGTCTGCAGGTCGAGCAGCGTCTGGGCCTTGTCGACCAGCGCGGCGGACCCGGTGGCCGCGGCCGCCTCGCCGCCGCGCCTGATGCTCACGTTGCTCTCGTGGTCGAGGCCCGCCTGGATCCACGGCGACCTCGAATAGTGCTCGAGGAGCTGGACCGGCTCCTGAACCTCCCCGTTCGACGCGAGGATGTCGCCGACCCTGACGAGCTGATGAGCCAGGTGCCCCGCCAGCCCCGCGACGCTGAACTCGGTGAGCGCGCTCGGCTTGTCCCAGGCCGCCCCCACGGCGGGATCGCGCAGGAGCGACACCGCCGACGCCGCGGCCACCAGATAGGACTGCCGGATCTCCCCCATTTGCCGCCCTTCCCCACATTTCAGGTCGTAGCCCGAGCTAACACTATCCCCCCGACAATTAGCGCGAGCGCCGACATCCTGCCTTGTGAGACGGGGTCGTCGTTGACCCTCAGGTCAGCGTCTTCCTGATCGCGGATCGGATGAACGCCCGAGCCAGCCGCCCCCTCCTGAACCGGCTCAGCACCGGAGCCGGCGTGCCGTACCTGCGGGCCCGGACGTCGGCCACCACCTTCTCCGGCGCGCCCAGTTCGGCCAGCACGTCGAGGGCCTCCCGCTTGCTGATCAGGCGCCCTTCCCGCAGGGTGACCGTGGCCCTGGCGACCGTGAGCATGCCCAGGTCCACCCACACGTCCCGCAACCACCGCCGCCGTCCCTGTGTCTTGTCCAGCCAGAAGTCACGCAGATCCACCCGAACGAAATCGGCCAGCTCCTGGTCCGACACCGGCGGCAACAACCCGGCCGGCGGGAGACCGTACAGCTGCCGTGCCCCCGCGTGCAGCTCGCGCCGCGTGACCGCGGTGACAGTGCGACGGAAGATCTCCGAGTGCGCCCACGTCACGTGCTCGGCCGCGAGGTCGACCAGCTCCTGCCTGGCCATGTAGGAGCAGTGCAGCTTGTCGGCCAGCGGCAGGTCGATCGACCGGTGCAGGGCCTTGATCCGCCGCCAGTGATCCATGGTCACGGGCGTGTCGATGACGGCGACGAGGTCCAGGTCGCTGCGGCCCTCCTGGTAGTCGCCGGCCGCGAGCGAGCCATGGGCCCACAGCGCCACCAGCGGAACGGTCGGTTCGACACCCTCGAGAAAATGCCTTAGCAGGCGCTCCGTCGCTGCGTGCATGATGGCAACTATGATCGATATCGGGCTGACTGGAAAGGTTGCGCTGATCACCGGGGCCAATCAGGGCATAGGCGCCGCGACCGCGATCGCGCTGGCCGCCGAGGGGGTCGCGGTCTTCCTGACCTACAAGCGCCTCGCCCCGCTTAACGAACCGGCATACCCTGAGGAATACGACCGGGTCCGCGGCGCGGGCGCGGAGGACGTGGTACGCCGCATCCGCGAGACCGGTGGCACGGCCGCGGCCGCGGAGGCCGACCTGGCCGACCCCGAGACCCCGAAATCCCTGTTCGACCAGGCCGAGAAGACGCTCGGGCCGGTGCAGATCCTGGTCAACAACGCCAGCGCCTCTAAGAGCGACACCTTCGCCCCCAACGAGCGCGACAGTTTCGGCCGTCGGCTGAGGCCGGTGGACGCCGAGACGCACGACAGGCAGTTCGCGGTGGACGTGCGGGCGCCGGCGCTGCTGATCGCCGAGTTCGCGCGGCGGCACATCGAGCGCGGCGCGAGCTGGGGCCGCATCATCGGCCTCACCTCCGGCGGCCCGGGAGGCTTCCCGACCGAGGTCAGCTATGGCGCGGCGAAGGCGGCCCAGGAGAACTACACGATGTCGGCCGCCCACGAGCTGCGCGAGTACGGCATCACGGCCAACATGGTCTACCCTCCCGTGACCGACACCGGCTGGGTCAACCAGGAGGTCGAGAAGTCGGTCGCGGCCAGCGACGTGTTCCTGGGCGTCGCCCGGCCGGAGGAGGTGGCGGAGGTGATCACGTTCCTGGCCTCGCACCAGGGCAGGAGGGTCACCGGGCAGATCCTCAGGATGTACTGAACAGGGAGCTCACCGATTCGCCGTCGTGGATGCGGCGCATGGCCTCGGCCAAGGCGGGGGCGATCGACAACACCGTGAGCTTGTCGCTGGGCTTGGGCGGCGGCACGGTGTTGGTGCAGACGATCTCCTCGACCTCGGGCAGCGCGCTCAGCCGCTCGATCGCCCCGCCCGCGAACAGGCCGTGCGTGCAGGCCACGCGTACCGTCCGGACGCGCTGCTCGCGCAGCCGGTCGAGCAGCTCGATGACCGTGCTGCCCTTGGCGATCTCGTCGTCCAGGATGATCACGTCCTTGCCGGCCACCTCGCCGATCACGGAGCTGATCACCACGCGGTCGTCGCTGAAGCGCTGCTTGGCGCCGATGGCGACGCCGGTGCCGAGCAGGCGGGCGAAGTGGGCGGCCTCCTTGGCGTTGCCGAGGTCGGGGGAGACGACGACCGTGTTCGACAGGTCGTACCGGCTGAAGTGCGCGGCCAGCTCGCGCAGCGCGTGCAGGTGGTCGACGGGGACGCTGAAGAAGCCGTGCACCTGCGGCGAGTGCAGCGTCATGGCCAGCACCCGGCTGGCGCCGGCGGCCACCATCAGGTCGGCGACCAGCCGCGCGCCGATGGAGATGCGCGGCGCCTCCTTCTTGTCGCTGCGGGCGTAGGCGTAGTGCGGGAGCACGACGGTGGTCCTGGCGGCGGACGCGCCGCGGGCCGCGTCGAGCATCAGCAGCAGCTCGACCAGGTGCTCCTGCACGGGCGGCACCAGAGGCTGGATGAGGAACACGTCACGCTCGCGGCAGTTGGCCTGGAGCTGCACTTCGAGCACGTCGTTGGCGAAGCGGTGGACCTGGACGGGGTGCAGGGTTGTGCCTAGGTGGTCGCAGATCTCCTCGGCCAGTTCGGGGTGGGCGCTGCCGCTGAATACCGTGATGTCTCGCACGATTCCGTAAGCATAGCCACCCAGGTCAGACCTTCACGAGAGCAACCCCGCGGTGAGCGCGTCGAGGCCGGGCAGAACCCGCCAGGCCAGGGCGAGGGCGTCCGGCGCGGGCGGGTAGCGGGGGTGGGGTACGGCGATCACGCGCATGCCCGCCGCGTACGCGGACCGCAGCCCGTTGCTGGAGTCCTCGACCGCCGCGCAGTCCCGGGGATCGACCCCCATCCGCCGGGCCGCCGCCAGGTAGCCGTCGGGGGCGGGCTTGCCGCGCGGGACCTCCTCGGTGGACACGGTGGCCGCGAAATACTCCTTCAGCTCCGCCGCGTCGAGCACGACGTCGATCAGCGTACGCGGGGACGAGCTGGCCAGCCCCAGCGTGACCTGCCCGGACAGGCGCCTGATCGTCTCCACCGCCCCCGGCATCAGCGGCACCTGGTCCCGATAGCGAGCGACCATCTGGTCGACTACGCCGCGCGCGATCTCGTCGGGCGCCGGCTGCACGCCGAGCGAGTGCAGGTACGCGGCCCATTCCGCAGTGCTCATGCCCATGAGCCTGGACTGCGTGTCAGGCTGCCAGGTCCCGCCGTGTGCGGCGACGAATGCCCGCCGCACCTCCTCCCAGACCGGCTCGGAGTCGACCAGCACGCCATCGAGGTCGAACACGCACGCTTTCATGACTTTTCCCCCACAACGCTCAGCAGAGAACCAGCCAATCACATCAGCTCTCCTCGGCCGTATGTCCCTATTGCCCTAGATTCATGCTATTGGGGGTGTTTGTTGAGCTTTCTGGGTCCGATCCAGGGCACTCGGCTGGACATGGGAGACCTTCCGTTCCACGACAGGCACGACTTCGAGGACGCCGATCGCGGTTTCATCGTGAAGCTCAGCCCGGCCGTGATCAGAACGGCGGACGGCGGGGTCGTCTGGGACAACGACTCCTACGACTTCCTCCAGGAGGAATGCCCGGAAACGGCCCATCCCAGCCTCTGGCGGCAGGCTCAGCTCTGCGCCAGACAGGGCCTGTACGAGGTCACCGACGGCATCTACCAGGTACGCGGCCTGGACCTGACGAACATGACCCTGGTCGAAGGCGAACGCGGCGTACTGGTGATCGACCCGCTGATCTCCATCGAGTGCGCCGCCGCGGCGCTGAAGCTGTACCGCGCCCACCGCGGCCCCCGCCCGGTCACCGGCGTGATCTACACGCACGCGCACCCCGGCCACTTCGGCGGCGTGCGCGGCGTCACCGACGGCGGCGTCCCGATCCTGGCCCCCGCGGGCTTCATGGAGCACGCGGTCTCGGAGAACGTCTACGCGGGCCCGGCCATGGCCCGCCGCGCCGTCTACATGTACGGCCCCGCCCTGCCGAGCTCGCCCGAGGGCCAGATCGGCTGCGGCCTCGGTCTGACCGCCTCGACGGGCACCATGTCGCTCATCCCGCCGACGCTCGACATCACGCGTACGGGCCAGGAGGAGCGGATCGACGGCGTACGGATCGTCTTCCACCCCGAGGCCGGTGCGGAGATGAACCTGCTCTTCCCCGACCGCCGGGCCCTGTGCCTGACCGAGAGCGCCACCCACAACCAGCACAACCTCCTCACCCTGCGCGGCGCCGAGGTCCGCGACGCCCGCATCTGGGTGCGTTACCTGACCGAGGCCATCGCGCTGTTCGCCGACCGCGCCGACGTGGCCTTCGCCTCGCACCACTGGCCCACGTGGGGGCGCGACAACATCGTGCGTCTCCTCGCACAACAACGCGACATGTACGCATACCTGCACGACCAGACGCTCCGCCTGCTCAACAAGGGCCTGACCGGCCCCGAGATCGCCGAGGCCCTGCACATGCCGCCCGAGCTGGAGCGGTCCTGGCACACGCACGGCTACCACGGCTCGGTCAGCCACAACGTCAAGGCCATCTACCAGCGCTACCTGGGCTGGTTCGACGGCAACCCGGCACACCTCTGGGAACACCCGCCAAGGGAGAGCGCGATCCGCTACGTCGAGTGCCTGGGCGGGGGCGCGGCCGTGGTCGCGTTCGCCAGGCGCTACATCGACGAGAACGACCTGCGCTTCGCCGCCCAGCTCCTCAACCACGCCGTCTTCGCCGACGAGGGCAACAAGGAGGCCCGCGACCTGCTCGCCGAGGTCTACACCAGGCTCGGCCACGGCGCCGAGAACGGCACGTGGCGCAACTTCTACCTCACCGGCGCCCTGGAGGTGGCCGACGGCATCGTGCCGGACACGATGGAGGCCACCTCGCCCGACTTCTTCGCCGCGCTGACCGTGGAGCAGGTCTTCGACTCGATCGCCATCCGCGTCGACGGTCCGCGGGCCTGGCACGAGCGGCTGACCATCGACTGGCACCTGACCGACCTGGGGGAGCGGCACCGTACGACGTTGTCCAACGGGGCGCTGATCCAGCAGCCCGACCCGCCCGACGACGCCGCTGATCTGACGCTGCGGCTGACCAAGGCCCAGCTCGTCGGCCTGCTGTCGGGCAAGGGCGTCGAGGGGGTCGAGCGCGAGGGGGACACGACGGTGCTGCAGCGGCTGGTCGCCGTGCTCGACCGGCCGGTACGCGACTTCGCCATCGTGACGGCCTGATCCGTGGTGCTGTTCGCGACGAATGGGAGGTGTACGGATGAGCTGACTACTCGTGGAGATCGACATGACTCGTTCTCTCCTTCTCGTCGCCGCGTTCCTCGCGGTGCTCCTGGCGGCCACTCCCGCGACGGCCGCCATCGACACCCCGGTCCCCGGCTTCCTGCTGGACCGCGGGCGCTACACCACCATCGACGCCCCCGGCGGGGCGCGTTCTCAGGTGCTGGCGATCGGCGTCAACGCCCAGGGCGCGATCGTGGGCGACTTCGACGACTCCAGCGGGCGGCATCATGGGTTCCTGCTGCGTAAGGGGAAGTTCACGCGGATCGACTTCCCCGGCGCGAAGGGGTCCACCGCCGGCAAGATCAACAACAGTGGCGACGTCGTCGGGGCCTACAGCCTCACCGATCCGTACCCGGGCAGCGGGAACGCCGAGCTGCGCGGCTACCTGCTGCGCGGGGGTAAGTTCACGCGCATCGACTTTCCGGGGGCGGATCAGACGCAGCCACTGGGCCTGAACAATCTCGGCCAGGTCGTCGGCACCTACGTCCTGGGTGGCGAGGACCGTAGCTTCCTCTGGGAGAACGGGAAATATCGGGATATCAAGCTGCCCGACTTCCCCGGGGCCGTCGGAGCCGCGATCACCGGGATCGACGACTTCGGCCGCTACATCGGCGTGGTCGTCACCGGGCCGAACCGCGGCTACGGCCTGCTGCTCGACAGGGGGAAGGTGACGACGTACAAGTCGCCTGGGGACGTGCTCACGTTCCCGTCCGGGATCAACGACCTCGGGCAGGTCGTCGGGACCACGTACCGGGACGGCACACAGGCGACCGCCCGCGGGTTCCTGCTGGCCAAGGGGGTCAAGGGGCCGTTCACGCGGATCGAGTTCCCGCGCGCGCCGGCCTCGGTCGCCTTCGGGATCAACAACAGGGGCCAGATCGTGGGCGCGTACGCGAAGAGCCTGATGCCGGATATGCCGATGCCCATGGGCTGACGCCTGCGCTCATTCGCTCAGCGCCTTGCAGGTCAGCGCCAGCAGCGTCACGACCACGGCCGCGACGCCCGGCCCCACCACCAGCGGCGCCGACAACTCGCCCGCGTGCCACGCCGCCGCCAGGATCGCCGCCGACGTCAGCACGGTCACCCCGAACATCGCCCCCCACAGCGGCAGCAAGTGCAGGTACGCGAACAACAACGGAAACGCCAGCCATACGAACGGCGGCGCCATCACGCCCAGCACCACCCACCCGGCGGTCACGACGGCGAGCCAGCCGGCCTGCGCCCTTGGCCACCTGGCTTCGATGATCGGACCGGCGGCGTACACCAGGCCGAGCAACACGCCACCCACGGCCTCGGGCACGCGGTCCGCGCGCAGCACGGTGAGCACGGCGATCACCAGCAGCCCGCAGGCCGTGGCGTGCGCTGTGTACCGCAACAGGCGCAACGGAATGTCCATCATTACTCACCAACAGTAACCGTCGAGCGGCGGCGACGGGGCGGTGTGCGTCAGATGGCCCGGGTTCGACGATGCGTGAAGGCGGTGATCATGAAGTAGAGAGCCCCCGCCAGCACGAGTGCGATGACCACGCCGATGTTCGCCGCTCCGAACGTGCTCGCCTTCAGTTCGTCGCTCATCAGGAAGCCGATGACCTTGGCGATGTTCTCGTCGGCCGACGTGATCAGCCCGAGCCCCACGACGGACGCCACGACCAGCGACACCAGTCCCGGCCAGTGGAAGACGGGTCCGCCGGGGCGCAGCAGCCGCTCGTCGTAGGCCCGGCCACCCGCCCGCAGCCGCCACATGTCCACCAGGAAGATCGCGACCCAGGCGGCCATCACCACGCCGATGATCGCGAGGAACGCCTGGAACGTGCCGAGGAAGCTGTCGGAGACGAACAGCAGGTAGTAGCCACCCAGGAGCATGAGCACGCCGTCGATCAGCACCGCGTAGTGCCGCCTGATCGGCACGCCGAGCGCCAGCATCGACAGCCCCGACGAGTAGATGTCCATGATCGCCCCGGCCAGGAAACCGCCGATGGCGGTCAGCAGGTACGGCAGCAGGAACCAGGTCGGCAACGCCCCGGCCAGCGCCGCCACCGGGTCGCCGCCCGCGGCCTCGGCCAGCTTCGGATCCCCGCCCGCCAGCAGCACCCCGAACACGAGCAGCACCATGGGCGGCACCGCGCCCCCGAGCGTCGTCCACAACGCCACCGACCGCGGCCGGGACTCGGCGGGCAGGTAACGGGAGTAGTCCGCCCCGCAGTTGACCCAGCCCAGCCCCAGCAGGGTCATGGCGAAGATGACCCCGCCCACCCAACCGCCGGGTCCCGCCGTGGTCTCCAGCGCCCCGCCGAGTCTGGGCACCATGAGGATCATGTAAATGACGGTCAGCACGACGAACGCGTACGTCAGATACCGCTGTACCACCATGATCATGGCGTGCCCGTACACGCCGACCGCGATCACCACCACCGCCGCGACGGCGAAGCACAGGGCGGTGGCGGTGGTGGCCGGGATGCCGGGCGCGAGCCGGGCGAGGATGGCCGCGCCGCTCTGCGCGGAGAGCGTGACGAGCACGATCTCCCACCCGACATTCGAGATGTACGAGAACACGGCGGGCAACTTGTTCCCCTGGTACCCGAACGGCGCCCGTCCCAGCGTCATCGTCGGCACCCCCGACCTGGAGCCCCCGATCGCGACCAGCCCGACCAGCAGGAACGACAACACGTACCCGACGGCGCCGGTAATGATCGCTGGCAGAACGCCGAGCCCGAGCCCGACGATGTACACACCGAACGCGACCCCGAACAACGACAGATTGGATCCTGCCCAGGGCCAGAAGAGATCCCCGGGCCGCCCGCGCCGCTCCGCTTCGGGAACCGCGTTTATGCCGTTTTGCTCAACGGTCATCGTGTCCATGAGCGGACGTTACCTTCCTTCCGCTCAGAAACGAACACTGGGGTGGAGTGCCCACACCGGATCCCGGGGCAAAGAAATCATTGAAGGCTGATATTTCGTGACGTGCGGGGAATCAATGAGCGCGATGCGGTAGCCGTACCGTCTTCTGCTGCCGTTGCGCGGAGAGGTTGCCGTGATGGGGGCGTCCGGGTTCGACACGCGGAGGCGCGCGCTGGCGGTGTGCCTGGTGGCGCCGTTCATGACGGGGCTGGACGTGAGCATCGTCAACGTGGCGCTGCCGTCGATCCGGGAGGGACTGCACGCGACGGATGACGGCCTCCAGTGGACGGTGTCCGGGTACGCGCTCACGTTCGGGCTGCTGCTGGTCCCGTCCGGGCGGCTGGGGGATGCGCGGAGCAGGCGGACGATCTTCATGGTGGGCGTGGTGCTCTTTACGCTGTCCAGCGCGGCGTGCGGGCTGGCCTGGAACATGCACGTGCTGATCATCGCCAGACTCGTGCAGGGCCTGGCCGCCGGGACGCTGAACCCGCAGGTGTCGGGGCTGATCCAGCAGATGTTCCAGGGGTACGAGCGGGGGCGGGCGTTCGGCGCCCTCGGGGCCACCATCGGTGTCTCCACGGCCGCGGGACCCACGATCGGCGGGGCGCTGGTGACCGCGTTCGGGCCCGAGCACGGATGGCGGTGGGTGTTCCTGGTGAACGTGCCGATCGGGATGGTGCTGCTGCCGCTGGCCAGGAAGCTGCTGCCGGTGCCGCAACTCGTGCACCGGCGGCACGAGAGCATGGACCTGGTGGGGGTGTTGCTGCTGGGAGTGGGGGTGGCGGGGTTGCTGTTGCCGTTCATCCAGCGGCAGCAGTGGGAGGGGAGCGCCAAATGGCTGCTCATTCCGGCTGCGCTGGCGGTGCTGGCCGGGTTCGTGGTGTGGGAACGGTTCTACGGGCGGGAGCCGCTGGTGAACCTGGCGCTGTTCCGCAAGCGCTCGTACAGTCTGGGGACGGCCATCGCGCTGTTCTACTTCGCCGGGTTCACCGGGATCTTCTTCATCTTCACGCTGTACCTGCAGAGCGGGCTCGGATACAGCCCGCTGATGGCCGGGCTGGCGATCACCCCGTTCGCCCTCGGCTCGGCCATGGCCGCCATGATCGGGGGCAGGCTCGTGTGGCGCATGGGGCGGCGGCTGACGACGCTCGGACTGGCCACGGTGATCGTCGGGCTCCTGGCCACGATGGCCGCCACCGCGCTGGTGCCCGGCCGTGGGGTGGGGCTGGCGACCGTGCTGCCGCTGCTGGTCGCGGGCATGGGCAGCGGCCTGGTGATCTCCCCCAACCAGGCGATCACCCTGTCCGAGGTGCCGCCCGCGGGTGGTGGGAGCGCGGCGGGGGTGCTGCAGACGGGGCAGCGGCTGGGCTCGGCGATCGGGATCGCGGCAGCGGGCTCGACGTTCTTCGGCGCGCTGGGGGACGGGTGGGCTACGGCCTTCCGGCACGGGCTGGTGGTGGTGCTCCTCTCGATCTCCATCGCCCTGTCGGCCGCCGGGTATGACCTCTTCCGCACGTACCGATCGGATTCGAAGCCCGAATAGCCCGACCGTGCGGCGCGTGGCCAGGTCACGCGCGTCGACGTACTGGAGCCCGAGATCCCCGGGCGCACGCGGAGGGTGGATATACGGAGAGTAGTCGAAGGCGACCCCTCTGTCCGATTGGCGGCAATATATCAGCAGATCAGCCGCCATAATGTTGCGAATGTCCCTTGCGGGTAACTGTCACTTATGGTGATAAAGGCTGGGCAAATGGGATGGTGAAACGGCTCTTTCCCCGCTCGATCCGAGCGCGTCTGACCACGATCGCGACCCTCGTAGCGGCGGTGGTCTTCACCATCGCCTCCGTCATGACGCTCATCACCGTGCCCGGCAACCTGTACGGGGTCGTGCAGACCAGGGTCGAACTGGCCGTACGGCGGGTCGCGAGCGAGCTTCGCGCGGGGGAGTTCCACACGGTGCTGGAGACGCCGTCACACGTCCAGGTCCTGCAGGTGGTCTCGGCGCGCGGCAACGTGATCGCGACCAGCCCCGGCCTGGACCAGATCCCGAGCCTGATGGCGTTCCAGGCGTCCGAGCCCGAGACGATCTACACCACCGAACTCACCCTGTCCCGCCACCAGCACGAGCCCGAGACGCACTACCTCGTCATGGCCATGAAAGTGCACACATCGAACGGCCTGGCCACGGTGTACGGCGCGGCCTCCCTCAACGACGTCGACAAAGCCCTCAAATGGATAAACATCCTGCTGTTCCTCGGCACTCCGCTCATCCTGGTGAGCGTCGCGGGCATCACGTGGGCCGTGGTCGGCCTCGCCCTGCGCCCGGTCGAACGCATCCGCGCCGAGATGGCCGAGATCACCGGCCAGGACCTGAGCAGGCGCGTCCCCATACCCGACACCGGCGACGAGATCACCGACCTGGCCGCCACCACGAACCACACCCTCGACCGCCTCCAGCGCTCCGTCGAGACCCAGCGCCGCTTCGTCTCCGACGCCTCACACGAGTTGCGCAGCCCCATCTCGGCCCTGCGCGCCCAGCTCGAGGTGGCCAACGCCTACCCGGACGAGACGGACTGGCAGGCCACGGGCAAACGAGCCCTGGCCGCCGCCGACCGACTGACCGGCATCATCGACGAACTCCTGATGCTGGCCAGGCTCGACGCGGGCGCGGTCGCACCGCGCCGCGTGGTGGACCTGGTCCGCGTGGCCAAAGATCAGGTACGCCGTCGCGAGGGCGCCCAGGTCCCCATCGTCCTCGACTCGTGCGGCGCGGCCCCCGTCTTCGGCTCGCCCATCCAGCTCGACCGCCTCCTCACGAACCTCCTCGACAACGCCACCAGGCACGCCGCCACCAGGGTCGACCTGGAGGTGGAGGTGGAGGGGGACCGGGTAGTTGTGATGGTGACCGACGACGGGGACGGCATCCGGCCGAAGGACAGGGAACGGGTCTTCGAGCGTTTCACCCGTCTGGAGAACGCCAGGGCCAAGGACAAGGGGGGCAGCGGCCTCGGGCTGCCCCTGTCGCGTGACATCGCCACGGCTCACGGCGGCACCCTGACCGTCGCCGACCACGAACCCGGCGCCCGCTTCGTGGCCGTCCTCCCTTTGCACAGGGAACCCTGAGCCCATGCCTGGACTCTGCCCGCCGGCTTGCCGGCGAGGTGCTGGCCGGTGTCCGGGTCGGGCCGCCGGTCGGTGAACGTTTCGCCGTTGCGGCGGCCCGCCCTGTGCGGGTCAGCGGGCGTCTCCCTCCGAGGCCGCCGGCGCTGGTCGGCGGGTGGTGTGCCGTCGGCTCCGCCGTACAGGATGAAGGTTTTGGGCCCGCCCCTGGAGGGGCGGACCCGAGGGGCTAGTCGACGACGGCGATGCGGTTGGTGGCGGGCGGGGCGATGGGGTTGTTCTTGCCGAGGTGCTCGACGAAGGCGTCGATGTCCAGCGGCCCGCTCCACAGCTCCGTTCCGTCCCTGAAGGCGAGGAACGCGTCACCACCGCCCACCAGGAAGTTGTTCGCCGCGACCCGGATGGACTGCGCGTCCGTCACCGCCACGCCGTCGATCTTCATGTTGGAGATCTTGGCGCCCCAGACGGCGTTCCTGCTGTAGGTGTAGGTGAAGTTCGCCGAGGGCTGCAGGATCTTGGTGAACGCCTGGTTGTTCGGCCCGCCGGTGAACTGCTGCTCCAGCAGCGTCTTGAGCTGGGCGCCGGTCAGCGTGACGACCTGCATGAGGTTGTTGAACGGCTGTACCTTGAACGCCTCACCGTACGTGACCGCGCCGTCGCCCTCGCCGGCCGGCGAGCCGGCGTACACCAGCGAGTCCCGCACCCCACCCGGGTTCATCAACGCGATCTGGGCGTTGCCACCGGTCTTCGTGGCGGCCAGCTGGGCGTCGGCGATGAGGTTCCCCAGCGCGGACTCGCCGGACGGGGCGGCCGCGTTCGTGATGTCGGCGCTGATCGTGCCGACCGCCTTGTTGGCGACGGGCGCGACGCGGTCGTTCCACGTCTTTACGAACGCCAAAATTTCGGGATCCGGTGTGACTGTCCGGGTCACGATGTGGTTGTCCGCCACGACCGAGGCGCGGTCGATGTCGAGGTTATTGACGTTCACCTTCAGGTCCACCTGCGTGATGACTCGCCCGAACGACCCGCCCTGCGAGTACACGCGGTCGCTCCCCGCGGGGTCCTTGACCTTGCACAGGTACGCCTGGTGCGAGTGCCCGCTGAGGATGAGGTCGATCTCCGGATCCACCTGCGTGGCGATGCGGTTGCCCGCCCCGGGGACGGCGCTGCACGCGTCCGGCGACTGGCCGGCGTTCACCTGGTCACCCTCGTGCACGAGCACGACCTGCGCCTTCACGCCTACCAGCTTGAGCAGCTTGGAGGCGACGTTCGCGGCCTTCACCTCGTCCACGAACTTGAGGTCCTTGATCCCCTCACTCGTGACGATGCTCGGCGTGGTCTGCGTGACGAGCCCGATGAACCCGATGGGCATCCCGTTCATCCACTTGATGGAGACCGGCGGCAGGGCGGGCACACCCCAGTCGGACAACACCTTCTTGACCTGGGCCGAATTCGAGCCGCCGAGCGCGGCGAGCGCGTCCGTCTTCTCGTTCGGGTTCTTGAACAGCACGTTCGCGCCGACGTAGTCGAACTTCGCGCCCTTCCACGGCCCGGCCGGAGAGCACCCGTCCACCGGGTGGCAGCCGCCGTTCATGATCCGCCGCAGCTCGGTGTAGCCCTCGTCGAACTCGTGGTTGCCCACCGCGGCCACCTTGAGCCCCAACTTGTCCATGAACTCGATCGACGGCTCGTCGTGGTACGCCGCCGAGATCAGCGGCGTCGCCCCGATGAGGTCGCCCTGGGCCACGGCGATGGTGTTCTTGTCGGCCAGGGCCTTCATGTGGGTGGCAACGTAGGCCGCGCCGCCGGCGTCGACGGTGTTGCCGTTCTCGTCCACCATGCGGCCGGAGGACCCGGTGGGAGGTTCGAGGTTGCCGTGGAAGTCGTTGAGCGCGAGCAGCCGGACGGGGACCGTCTGTGGGGCCTTGCTCGCGTCGGCCGGGAGCGTGGCGAGCATGACCGCACCCGAGGCGACGGCTCCGGCCAGCGCCATCCGGAGGAGGGAACGAGACGTCATGGCCCAAGACGTTACGGCGAGAACCTATGCAACCAATGTCGCAAAGGTAACGATTTGCCGGGCTGTCACATGGCGTTATTTGCCAGTCATACGCCTAGAGTTCGTCCTGTGAGTGTGCGCGTGAAGGTCAGGGAACGGCTCGATGACCCAGAGATCGACGATGTGCTGAGCCTGGTGGAGGCGGCAACGGAGGCCGACGGCGTCCGCCCGCTCAACGAACACGTGATGCTCCACCTACGCTACGGCGGCGACCCGCGGGCGCGCTCGCTGCTCCTGTACTCCGATGTTCTGCTGGGCTATGCCCACATGGACCCCACGGACGAGGTGGAGGGCCCGAGCGTCGAGCTGGTCATCCACCCCTCCTACCGGCGCCAGGGCCACGGCGCCCACCTCCTGAGATCGGTCATGGACCTGACGGGAGGCACGCTGCGCCTCTGGGCACACGGCGACCACACGGGCGCGGGGGCCCTCGCGACCTCGTTCGGCTTCGAACGGGTCCGCTCGCTCTGGCAGATGCGCCGCTCCCTGTTCGCCCCGCTCGCGCCCTTCGTCCTCCCGTCCGGAGTACGGCTGCGCACCTTCGTACCGGGCCAGGACGAGGAGCCCTGGCTGAAGGTCAACGCCGCGGCCTTCGCCCACCACCCGGAACAGGGCGCCTGGACGATGGACGACCTGATCCGCCGCGAGCAGGAGCCCTGGTTCGACCCCGAGGGCTTCTTCCTGGCCTTCCGCGACGACCGGCTCGTCGGCTTCCACTGGACGAAGATCCACGGCTCCTCCGACCACGGCCACGAACCCCTGGGGGAGGTGTACGTCGTCGGCGTCGACCCCTCCCAGCAGGGCACCGGCCTCGGCAAGGCGCTCACCCTGGCCGGCCTGAGCCATTTGCGCGCCCGCGGCCTCGCCCAGGCGATGTTGTACGTGGACGAGGCCAACACGGCGGCGATCGGGCTGTACGAGTCCCTCGGCTTCAACCGCTGGGACGTGGACGTGATGTACGCACCTACTCCACGATCCAATGGAGGATGAAGTAGGAAACGGCGGCCACAAGAGCGGCGGCGGGAATGGTCAGGATCCAGGCGGTGATGATGTTGCCCGCGACCCCCCACCGCACGGCGCTGAGCCGCTTGGTGGCCCCCACACCCATGATCGCCGAGGTGATCGTGTGCGTGGTGGAGATGGGCGCCCCGAACCCGATGGCCGCCGCGTACAACACGGTCGCCGCCGCCGACTCAGCGGCGAATCCCTGCGGCGGGTCGAGAGCGATGATGCGCCGCCCCAGCGTACGCATGATGCGCCAGCCACCCGCGTACGTCCCCAGCGAGATCGCCCCCGCGGCGGCCAAGATGACCCACTGCGGGATGGGATCGCTAGGTTTGGCGAGGCCGCCGACGGTGAGGGCCAGGAAGATGACCCCCATGGTTTTCTGCGCGTCCTGCAGCCCGTGCCCGAGCGCCATCGCCGCAGCGGAGACGGTCTGTGAATAGCGGAAGCCCCGGTTGGTCTTGCCCGGCTGGCTGTTGCGGAAGATCCAATAAATTGCGATCATGATCGCGGCGGCGAGGGTGAACCCGATCAACGGCGACAACACCATCGGGATGACGACCTTCTCGACGACGCCATCCCAGTGCACCACGCTGGCGGAGGCCAGCGCGGAGCCCACCAGGCCGCCGATGAGCGCGTGACTGGAGGAGGAGGGCAGGCCGAAGTACCACGTGATCAGGTTCCAGGCGATCGCGCCGATGAGCGCCGCGGCGACGACGACCAGGCCATGCGAGCCGCCCGGAGCGTCGATGATGCCCTTGCCGACCGTCTGCGCGACCTGGGTGCCCAGGTGGGCGCCGATGAAGTTCATGGCGGCGGCCATGAACAACGCGGCCCTGGGCGTGAGGGCCCGGGTCGAGACGGAGGTAGCGATGGCGTTCGCCGCGTCGTGGAACCCGTTGGTGTAGTCGAAGGCCAGAGCGATGACGACCACGCCGATGACGAGGGCGAGCGTGAGGTCCACCTGGTCCTAGCTTTCCTTGACCGCGATCGACTCGACGGTGTTGGCCACGTGCTCGAAGGCGTCGGCCGCCTCTTCCAGCGCGTCGACGACCTCCTTCATCTTCATGACGGTGAGGGCGTCGTACTCGCCGCTGAACAACTTCGCCAGCAGCCTCCGGTAGACCTGGTCACCCTGGTTCTCCAGGCGGTTGACCTCGATCCAGTACTCGTTGAGGTTCTTCATCGAGCGCAGCCGCGGCATGGCCTCGGCGGTCAGCTCGGCGGCCCGCTCGAGCACTTCGACCTGCCGTACGACGTCCTTGGGGAGATGGTCGATCTGGTACAGCACGATGAGGTCGGAAGCGGCCTCCATGGCATCCATCACGTCGTCGAGGTTGGACGCGAGGCGGTAGATGTCCTCACGGTCGAACGGAGTGATGAAGCTCTCATTGAGCCGGTTCATGATCGCATGGGTGCGTTCGTCCCCGGCGTGCTCGCAAGCGCGCATCTTCTCGGCCAGGGTCTCCCTGTCCGATCCGTCGCTGATGATCTCTACCAGCAGACGGGATGCCGTGACCAGGTTGTTCGCCGAATCGGCGAACAGGTCGTAGTAGCTGTCCTCACGTGGCGTGAGACGCAGGCGCACGTCGTTCTCCAGATGTGCGGGGATGGTCCGTGGAAGAGAGTACGGGTTACCAGGCGAAATGCGAACTTCATGTCCCCTTCTCCTTCTGGTTACCCTGCGTATGTTGTGCGACACCGGGACAGAGAGTACTTTGGGTGCCTTTTTCCGGGAAGCCCGTAGCGGCCAGGCTTCTGGACTGATCCGATGAGCGCACCCGATTACGCTGAGTGGTTATTTGTAACGATCGGCGGCGAAACGCGGATTCACACCCCCGAAATCCAAGCCGCCCGACCGCGTTATTTACCTAAATCGATCAGCCCCCAGGCCGACCAACCTCGGCCACCTGACCCTACCTACGACCCAATCCTCGCCCACCGGCCAGGTGCCGGGATCCTGAGCTCGTAGACCCTGACCTGGCTCCTGAGGTCGTAGACCACGTGGCTAGGGGCCCCTGAGGTCGTAGACCGCGAGGCCCTCAGCACAGTTGTGACCCTTCAGCGCATTCGTGACCATCCGAGACCCCCGTAGACCAAGCCGCTCAGATCTTGGTCCGATGAAAGTTCCTGAACGACCGAGACGGCGTAGGCCCACGCTGCCCCTGATACCGCGACCCGTACTTGGCCGACCCATACGGATGCTCAGCAGGCGAACTAAGCCGAAACACACACAGCTGCCCAATCTTCATCCCAGGCCAGAGCTTGATCGGCAACGTGGCCACGTTCGACAACTCCAGCGTGACATGCCCACTGAACCCCGGATCAATGAACCCCGCGGTGGAATGCGTCAACAACCCCAACCGCCCAAGCGAACTCTTCCCCTCCAGCCGAGAAGCGAGATCGTCCGGCAAGGAGATCACCTCATAGGTGGACGCCAGCACGAACTCCCCCGGATGCAGGATGAACGGATCCTCCCCATCAGGCTCAACCATCCGGGTAAGATCCGGCTGCTCCACCGACGGATCGATGTGCGGATACCGATGGTTCTCAAACACCCGAAAGAACCGATCCAGCCGCACGTCGATGCTGGACGGCTGGATCATCTCCGGATGGAACGGATCGAGCGCGAGCCGCCCGGAGTCGATCTCAGCGAGGATGTCACGGTCAGATAGCAACACGCAGAGCAACCTACCGCCCTCCCGGGAACTGCGGGGCGCTGGGATTGCTGTTGTACGCCAAGTTTCCGCTACAGTGGGGGGCGCGACTTCAGGTCGTACGCGGGTGTAGTTCAATGGCAGAACATCAGCTTCCCAAGCTGACAGCGCGGGTTCGATTCCCGTCACCCGCTCCACAGAAAGCTCAGCCAGGCCCCTGGTGCTGGCCGGTTGCCTTGATCTTCCTCATCTCTCTTCATGTCGCCGCAGTATCGTGGTCGCTAGCGCGGGTGCGAGCTGGCAGTATCGAGATGGAGGGGAGACATCATGAACTTCGATCGGATCACTGTCGAGCCCGACAAGCTCGAAGGCAAACCGACCATCCGAGGACTGCGAATCACCGTGGAGACGGTGGTACGGCTCGTCGCGGCCGGATGGACCTTCGATGAGATCTTGTCGGACTACCCCGACCTCGAACGCGAGGACATCAAGCAGGGGCTGGAGTACGCAGCGGCCTCCACGAACGTCCACTTCTACCGCCTCCGAGAGCCGGCGTGAACTTCCTGATCGATGAGAATCTCTCACCGCGCGTCGCTGAACTGCTAACGAAGGCCGGTCACGATGCGGTGCACGTGCGCGACCTCCAAGCAACGAGTGCGCCGGACTCCACGATCATGGCCCTTGCCATGGCGGACAACCGGGTCATCGTCTCGGCGGATACGGACTTCGGCGCGCTTTTGGCTCAGGCCCGTACGACCAAGCCCTCGGTCATGCTCGTACGAGAGATCCTTGAGCTTCGACCGCCAGAGCTGGTGAATATCATCCTTAACCACCTTGATGTCCTCGAACCTCACCTGTCGACGGGTGCGATTGTGGCCTTCGCCCCCGCGGGCATCAGAGTGCGAGCGCTCCCGCTCCGTTGAACAGAGAGCACTTGACCGTCGTGCCATTAGCGTGCCATTAAGGGCGGTGACGAGGGGTCAACAACGGTCACTCACGCCCGGCTTCAGTCCCAGGTCAACGCCCCCTACGAGCCAAAATCTCTGCAATTCCCAAGCTGACAGCGCGGGTTCGATTCCCGTCACCCGCTCTCAGTATGAAAGCCCGGGTGACGGCTTGTGTCTGGGCTGACGTGGTCGAAGTTCTGAACTACTTGGCTGTAGATCGGCACGCCCCTCAGGCGACTTTCCAGGTTCGGTCGCCGAGCGTAGCTACGAGATCCAAGTGACCCCCGAGCGCAGCGATGTACTCTCGTACGACGTCGATGCCGGATACCTCGCCATGTTCGATCTTGGAGATGCGAGCTTGGCTGACACCCAAGGTGTCGGCGAGTTCAGTCTGGGTGACACCGGCGGCCTGACGGATCTCGGCGAGCTGGAATCCGCGGACGTACGCTTCGCGGCGTTCACGCGCGACGACTTCTCCAGCAGCTCTTTCCGTCGCGTCTCGCGGGTCGAGCGCTGCCGCCTTGGCCTTGACATCCGACCACTTGCTGTACCGAGTGCTCATCGCTCCTCCTGCTCTTCTTCTTTGAGCGTGATCAGGTGCTGGGCAAATCGTTCATCAGCCAGTGGTATCGCTTCCCGATACCAGCGGTTCCAGTTGCCAGCCTTATCGTCGGCCACCAGGAAGATCGCTTCCCTTGCCGGATCGAAGCAGAACAGCATCCGGATCTCACTCGTCCCCGATGAGGGCGGGCGTAGTTCCTTCATGTTGTGGTCTGCCCTGTACCCGGTCGACCAGAGGACGGCGCGCCGTCGGGCCTTCCTCGGCGAGCTGATCGATCGCGTCCTTGACCAGGTCTGCAGTCTCCGGATCGGTTGCGCATATGGTCAGATACCACGCCTCCACCTCCGGATGAAGGCTGACCTCCCAGCTCATACAGCGATTATAACCATCTAGTCATATTCTCCAAGCCTACATCCGATGCAGGCCGCCTCTCGGTTGAGGTCGCGCTTTGCGAGCCTCGCGACAAGCCGATTGGTGGATGCGCAGGTTCACCGGTCTAGGGGATTACCCCATGCGGTGTGCTCGTTACGTCTCCCAGTAAGGACCTCCCCGTGGCCATGGGCGCTTCCCCCTCAAGCGGGTCGACGGCAGACAGGATGATCTGGCTGGCAGGGGTGCGCGTCGTGCGAGGAACGAGGTAGCGGGCTGATCGCCGGGCCATTAGCGGGCCATTAGGAGGGTGACGAGGGGTCAACCACGGTCACTCAGGACCGGCCTTCCGCGCAGCTCAGCCGCCCCAGCGGGCCGCGATCGATGCAGTTCCCAAGCTGACAGCGCGGGTTCGATTCCCGTCACCCTCATTATGAAGGCCCAGGTCAGGGCGTGATTCCCGATCCGGGCCTTGATCGTTTCTGGAGTTGTTCGGTTTTCTCGGGTCATTAGCGGCCATTGGGTGTTGATCATCCTGCGGGGACCAGCGCTCCCGCCGCTCCGCCATGCTCGTCGTCATCGCGCGCCGTGAGCTGTTTGTCGATGGCCTTGGTTGATCGCTTCGTCCGCGCCTCTGACGGCGTGCTGGTAGATCACCGCGGCTCGTACGTTGGCGTGTCCCATGCGTGCCATGAGGTCCTTGAGCCCCGCGCCCGATTCGGCGGCGAGCATGTTGCCCGTGTGCCTCAGGTCGTGGGAGTGGAGACCGGGCAGCCCCATCTCGGTCACAACGTTGACCCTCGGGTCCGGCTGTTGAAGCCGCTGCGACGAATGCGGCCGCCGTTCCTACTGGGAACATGAGCGAGCCCGGCTCGTCCTTGACGTAGGTGTCCATGTGCTCGCGCAGAATCGGGATGATGCTTCGCGGGCGGCAAGGGCTGACTGTGATCACAGTGCTCAGCGATCAGGAAATCTACGCGAGATCCGGCGACTACGTGATCTGGCAGAGCAGAGTGAGAAGCACAGCTCAGACCTTGATGACGATGACGCGTCCGCCGCACAGGGCGGCGAGGTCCTCGGGGTCGGAGGTGAGGACCGTGACGGGGCCAGGAGCAGCGAGGGCGGTGGCGCTGAGCAGGGCATCGATGGCGTACTTGTGCCCGTGCAGGCTGGCGTCGGACAGGAGTGTGGCGGCGTGGCGGGCGATCTGTTCGGTGACCGGTTCGACGACAAGGCGGGACAGCGTCCACTCCAGGGCCGGCCGGTTGATGCGGGGGTGGACCACTTCGACGAGGGTGGCGGCGGAGGTGATGACGCGAAGGTCGTCAGCGCGGGCGAGTGCGAGCCATGCGGTGACAGTGCGGTCGCGCAGGACGGCCTTGGCCAGTCCCTCGCTGTCGAGGACGAGGGTGCCGCCGGGGGTGGCGGGAGAACGGGTCACGCGGCGTCCGCCCCACCGTGGGCCTGTCCCTGCCGGGCCTGGTGGAGCTGGTCGCGCAGTGCCTGGACCTCGTCGTCGGTGATGGGGCCGTGCTCGGCCTCGGCGACCTGGATGAGTTCGCTGAGGTTGTCGCGCTCGATCTGGCGGGCGACGGCGGCGGCTACGTAGGCGGACAAGCCAGAAGGGCCGCTCCGGGACCGGGCGGCCTCCGCGATGTCGCGCGGCATGGTGATCGAATACTTGCCAGTAGGCTCGCTCATGCCCTCTATCCTACCTCCCATCCTCCTGCGGCTTCCCAGCCGCCTTGCTCGCGTCGGGGGGACCGCCACCGGTGAGTTGCGCACCGGCGAGGGCTGAGCGCTCTGCTTACAGGGGAGTACTGCTTGGGGGATACATTTCGGCCTCTGCGGTGACAACCATGAGAGTCACCTGCTCCGCGTGGGGAGCGTCGTGGCTGCCTCCGGCCGCCGCGGTGCTCATGCTCGCCACCGCCGTGCTCACCTACGCCAACGGCCGCAGGGCGGTGTGAGTAACCCGTCACTTCCGTACGCCCGCTGCTCAGGAGTGCCAACCTTTTGCCGCGCCCACAGCGTCTGGAGGGTACCGACATGAGGAGAGACGTTGGATCGCGATGCCAGTTTCCAGGCGTTCGTGGATGCTCACCAACGCCCGTTGATGCGCCTGGCCTACCTGCTCACCGGAGAGGTCCACCTCGCAGAGGACCTCTTGCAGAGTGTGCTGGTCCGCATGATCGGGCGGTGGTCGAAGTTACGCCACATCGACAACCTTGACGCTTATGCGCGCAAGACCATGGTGAACCAGTACATCTCGTGGCGGCGGCGCCGCGGTTCCGGCGAGGTGCCGAGCGCCGAGCCGCCCGATCGCGCCTACTCGCCCGAGGACTCCGCCGTCCTGCGGATCGTCCTGCGCCAGGCGCTCATGCGGCTGACGCCCAAGCAGCGCGCGGTGCTCGTCCTGCGCTTCTACGAGGACCGGACCGAACGTGACGTCGCCGACCTGCTGGGATGCTCCGTCGGCACCGTGAAGAGCCAGGCGCACCACGCCCTGGCCCGCCTGCGTGCGCTGGCGCCCGAGCTGGCGCCGAGACTGCCCGTTCTGGACGACCCGGCCCATAGTGAGGGGGCACGCCGATGACCTGGCTCGGAGAACAGCTCGGCCGCATCGCGGACGACATGCCGGAGCGCGACTTGGGCGCCAGGGCGATCGAGATCCATCAGCGCAGGCGGCGCAACTTTACGGCGCTGGCCGCCGTCGTGGTGGTCGTCGTCACCGTGCTCGCCGCCACCGTCGGGGTACGGGCGCTGCCCGCGGAGCCGCGCGCCGCCGCCCGCCCGTCCAGCCCGCCCGAGCAGTCCACCATCAAGGTCGGCGTGGTGCCGACCGTGGAGTCGGTGCCCGTGTTCGTGGCCCTGACCAAGGGCTATTTCAAGCAGGAAGGGCTGACGGTGGAGCCGACGATCATCACCGGCGCGGCGGCAGCGGTGCACCAGGTCGAAATTGGCGCGCTGGACCTGGCGCAGACCGACTACGCCATGGTCTTCAAGGTGAACGAGATGGGCAAGGAGTTCAAGATCGTCTCCGGCCTGTACCAGGCCGCGCAAGGAAGCTTCGCGGTCGCCGTGAACGCCAAGTCGAAGATCAGGACGGCGAGCGACCTCAAGCGCAAGAGGATCGCGGTCCCGAACCTCACGGGGCTCGGGCCGTTGGCGCTGACAGCCGTGCTGAAGCGGGCCGGGCTGACGCTGAGGGACGTCGTGCTGGTCGAGAAGCCCTATCCCGACATGGTCTCCGCGCTGCACAGCGGGCAGTTCGACGCTGCCCTGCTGGCCGAGCCGTTCGTCACCGTGGGCCGCGAGACCAAGCACACGCGGATCGTGGAGGACGCGATGACCCAGGAGTTCGCGAACCTGTACACCGCAGGCATGACGGCCACCGACAAGTGGATCCGGGGAAACCCTCGCACCCTGGCGGCCTTCCAGCGCGCGCTGGCCAAGGCGCAGCGCCTGATCGCGAGCGATCCCCAGCAGGTGCGCGACGCGCTGCCCCGCTACACGAGGATCTCCAGGGCAATGGCCGCAGGCGTCGCGCTCGGCTCCTATCCCGCCAAGCTGGACCTGACAGAACTCCAGCGGGTCGCCGATCTGGCCCGCGCCTACAAGTTGCTCGAACGCCCGGCAGACTTCGGGAGCGCCGTCGTGAAGGGCGGGTGAGCCCGGCCGCTTCCAGGGGTTGCGGGTGATCGGTAGGAGCCTCCCGGGGTTGGCAGAACCCGGGGCGATAACATCACGATCATGGCGGACTGGGAGCTTCGGCCGGCTTCGGTGGCGGACGTCGAGGCGGTGGCCGAGTTGCGGGCCGTGGTGCTGAGGCCGGATCTCGAGCGGCTCGGGCGGTACGACGAGCAGCGTGTGCGGCAGCGGCTGCGGGACGGGTTCACGCCGTCGCACACCTGGATGATCGAGGTGGGTGGTGCCTTGGCCGGCTGCGTGGCGCTGCGGCCGGCGAAGGACACCTACTGGCTGGAGCACTTCTACCTGGATCCGGATTCGCAGGGCAGGGGCATCGGTTCTGCTGTGCTGAGCCGGCTGCTGGAGCGGTGCGACCGCGAAGACGCCGTGGTCCGGCTGAACGTGCTCCAGGGCAGTTCGGCCCGCCGGCTGTACAAGCGGCACGGGTTCACGGTCGAGACCGAGGACGAGGTGGACGTATTCATGGTGCGCGACCCGGTCTCGGCCTGACGATCACCCGGCGGGACCCAGTAGGCCATCTGGGTCGTCCTCGTCATCATTGTGTGCCGGTGACGAGTTCTCCTGCCGAACGTGGCGAGCAGCACCAGGGCGCGGAAGCGAGGAGATACGGCAGCAAACCTTCGGCACCGTCAGAACCGGCCGTTCCTGCTCAGCCAGGACCGTATCAGTGACCATCTGGCGGGATAGGAAGCTTGCCGTGCTCTTGTGTGCTCACGTGCGCCCTGAACCGTTCGTGGGCGGCCTGCTTGGAGATCCCCATTGCCTCCCCTACCTCCGTCCAGGAGGCGCCGGCTTCCCGGGCCCCGGCGACGGCCTGATCGAGCAGGGTACGCTGCCAGCTCTCTACCTGAGATAGCAGGGTGAGGGCGGCGAGAGGACGCTCGACGGCGAGCTTCACGATCTGCTCGCACAGGAGGTTTGACTTGATCAGCAGCTCTCTGGGTGGTGCGGCGGCGAGCAGTGGAGGGGCATGCCTGCTCCACCACCGGTACTCCGCCTCTTTGACCCCCTCCGTCGTGGCCGGGAATCGGCGCCGGTCGGCCCACCCACAGGAACATGTGGCCTGGTAGCCGACGAAGGTCTTGGTGAAGGCACTGGCGGACGGGGCCAGCTCGCCACTGGGGAGCACCGGCGCGGCGAAGCCCTCGTGATCGGGGATCTCAGCAAGCCTCAATGTCATAGTCGTCAAGGATCCCTGACGCTAACCGCGAACGCAAGAGCGTTGTCAAACCTCAGCAACACAACCCAGCGCCAACCACCGCTGGCCTGCAAGCGCTGGCGCAACCCGCCCGCAGAACCAGGGGTTCCGCGGCCAGGGCTGAGCTATGGGTGGGCGTCGCGCTAATGCAGGTCGGCGATCGCGCCGAGTAGCGGGTACCGCAACAACGGCACACAGCGCCTCACGTCGACACCGTCCAGCACTGGTCAGGACCGGGTCCGAGTCCTTGATCACAGCCTGGACGGTCCTGATAAGGAAGAGGTCGGGGGCATGATCACGTACCAGAACGGATGGCGATCAGCGGTGAATCACGGGGACTCACGTCACTCGACCCACCCTGACCTGCACCCCTGTTTTCCCAGCTCAGCACGGCAAGAGCAGTAGCCTATTCCCAAGCTGACAGTGCGGCTGTGAAGGCCCAGGTCAGGAGTCAGATCCTCGCCCGGGCCCTGATCATTTTGACTGACTTGTCGCCCTTCGGTCGCGAGCGTCCTCCCAGGCAGCACATACTGGAGGGGATGAAGCCAGCCAGCGGCGCTCCCCGTCGTCACCTGCCCACAAGTCCCTTCAAACCTCCGCCTCCCGCCCCGCCTGCCAAGCGGTTCAGCGTGGACGACCAGGTGACCCATGATCGATATGGTCTTGGCGTCGTCATCGGTGTAGAAGACGAGGTCGCCGTGCTCGTCGATTTCGGATCGCGGCAGGAACGAATCACGACACCATTCAACAAGCTGTACAAACTCTGAGCCCCGCTGCACCGCGGGGAAGCACTCCTGATCATTCCGCCGCCATCGACCTTGGCAAGCCCTGCAGACCGGGGCCGATGGCCGCCAGGATGATCAGGTGGGCGGAGTGCGCGGTGCGAGACGGCACACCGCCGCCAGGTCACGACTGGCCAATTCCGGGGTGACAGCCACTATCGTTCGACTCATCCGAATCACCGGCTGGCCGACGTGCTCGCCAACGGATGACCACCTGATCATCGAGAGCATGGTCGCCGCCGAAGCCTGATTATCCCGCCCGCCATCGACCGCGGGCATCGGGTTGACGGTCTTTGTGGGAGGGCCTACGTGGGGTAGCGCGGGACTCGCGAGCGTACAACTTGCTGTCGGGTTCTTGGCCGGCCTGCCCGTTGAGCGGTTCGTCGGGATGTCCGGAGAGCGGTCGCCGGGCACGACGCCGGCCGTGGTCGTGGTGATCATCACCGCGCCGGAGGGCCCTCGCGCTGGCGCTCTGGCTCAGGTGAGTCGGACGCGACCCCGCTAAACGTGGTCGGTCAAGGAAAGGCGCGTCCCAAGAGGCGGCCTCGGGCGTGCCGGGAATGGGTAAGCGCACGGAACAACCGCATGTCTCCCGGCGAAGAATCAACAAATAAGGCGGCATTCTTTCGTTCGGCTATAAGTCGTTGAAGATAATCTTTCGGCCGCTTGTGATGTGCATTGTTCGGATTTGTTCTCACCTCATGGATGATGGAATCGCGCTTCTATTAAAGATCCATCGAGGGAGTTCGCATGACCAAGCAGCAAGAGCGCCTAGTCGGCGAAGCTCCGGCGGTGCGCGAAGCGCCCCCGGCCGGGCAGTACGAGCGTTACGTCGGCGGTACTCCCGAGGTCGAGCGGGCGATCTTCGAGAAGCTCGCCCGCGATCTCATGCGGGTCCAGTTGAGAATCAAGAAACGCAGCGGTGCGGCCGCCATCGAGCGGACCTTTCACGCGAAGGCGATCCTCGGCGTCGAGAACGCCCGGCTGAGGTTCCAGCCAGATCTTCCCGAGGACCTGCGGACCGGCTTCGCCCAGCCCGGTGCCGAATACCCGGTCATCGTCCGGCTGTCCAACGCGAGCGGCGCCCGGCAGCCGGACTTCGCACCCGATCTGCGAGGTGCGGCACTGCGGATCCAGGTGGGGCCGGATCAGGCCCATGACCTTCTCATGACGAACTATCCGGTCTCCCACGCGCGGAACGCACGTGAGTTCGTCGCGTTCGCGCAGGCCATGGCGGGCGCGGACTCGACCCTGCGCAAGGGGATCGCGGTGTACGCCAAGCTGCCGTTGGCGGTGGGGTGGTCCACCGCCGCGCGCATGCGGCGTAACGTGACCGCGGGAACCGGGCGCGAGGTGCGCAGCCTCGCCCTCGAGACGTACTGGAGCCGCGGTGCGATCCTGTGGGGCGACGCCGGGCCGGTACGCTACCGGCTCCGCCCCGCCGCGGGCGCGTCGGCGGCACCCCCTCCGTCGCGGAGCGATCCCGATTACCTGGGGTACGAGCTCTCCGAGCGGCTGGCCAGGGCGGACGTCGTCTTCGACCTGTGCGTACAGCGCTACGAGGACGCCAGGAGCACGCCCATCGAGAACGGCGCGGCCGACTGGCGGGAGGAGGACGCGCCCGTCGTCCCGGTGGCCACGCTGACGATCCCGCGCCAGGATCTGGACACCGCGGCCGCGCGCGCCATCGCGCTCCAGGTCGACCAGCTGGCCTTCGACCCGTGGAACACCACCGACGAGTTCCGCCCCCTCGGCAACCTGAACCGCGCTCGCAAGGCCGCCTACGAGGCTGCCAGTGCCCATCGCCGTGGGTATCGCTTCCGCACGCCGACGCCGAAGCGCAACGTCGTCGTCGGCGGGTTTCTGCGCAGCGGATTCCGGGTCCTCAACCGGTTCGTCCCCTGGCACAAGCTGCCGACCTGGCTCGGGCTGCTCAACATCGAAGCCCTCCGGCAGGTGCTGCGCCGTGACAACCTCATCGACACCGAGATTCGCGAGGCCGTACCGAAGGCCCATCCGGTCGCCTCGCCCATCGATGAGCGCCTGCGGGTCAGGCGCACCTATGACGGCACCTACAACGACCTGTCCGCACCGAAGATGGGGGCTCTCGGCTCGGCCTTCGGCCGCAATCTCCCACCCGTCTACCGGCCCGACCTCTTCGACACGCCCAATCCGGTGACCGTCAGCAGGGAGTTGCTCCACCGCGACACCTTCATCCCGGCACGGTCGCTGAACATCATCGCCGCCGCCTGGATCCAGTTCCAGGTGCACGACTGGGTCGAGCACAAGCGCCACCAGAGCGTCGAGGTGCCGCTGCCGCCCGGCATGACCTGGACCAACACCCCGGGGGGAGCGCCCGAGACGGTGATGCGGTTCGCCGACGACGAGGGCGTGCGCCCGGCCGGCGGTGCGGAGCCGCCGATCCTGTCCGCCAACGCTGCCTCCCACTGGTGGGACGGCTCAGAGGTCTACGGCGGGGACGAGAGCGTCGCGAAGTCCCTGCGCGAGCCGAATGGCAGCGCGGCGTTGCATCTGGAGAACGGCCACCTGCTGCCCGGCCCGGACGGCATCCCGATCACCGGCTTCAGGGACAACTGGTGGCTCGGTCTCAGCGTCATGCACACCCTGTTCGCCCGTGAGCACAACGCCGTTTGCGAGGCCCTGCGGAGCGAGTACCCCCGCATGGACGAGAACACCGTGTACCACACGGCGAGGCTCGTCATCTCCGCCCTCATCGCCAAGATCCACACTGTGGAGTGGACCCCCGCGATCCTCGCGACCGAACTGATCGACATCGGGCTGACGGCCAACTGGGCGGGGCCGCCGCAGAACTGGCTGACCCGCCTGGGGTTGTGGCTGGTCGACGCGCATGCGCTCACCGGCATCCCCGAGACCCTGCCCGACCACCACAACGTGCCCTATTCGCTCACCGAGGACTTCGTCACCGTCTACCGGATGCACCCGCTGATCCCGGACGACTACCAGATCGCCGATCACAGGTCCGGCCGGACGCTCGGCACCCTGGGATTCAACGATGTGCAGGGCTCCGCCACGGAGACCCTCATGCGCAAGGCCGGTCTCACGAACTCGCTCTACTCGCTGGGCATCGCGCACCCGGGGGCGATCACCCTGTACAACTATCCGCGTGCGCTCCAGGCGTTCGAGCGCAACGGGGAGATCATCGACCTGTCCGTGGTCGACCTCGTCCGTACGCGCCGCCGCGGCGTTCCGCGCTACAACGACTTCCGCGCCGGTCTGCACAAGACGCGCCTGCGCCGCTTCGAAGACCTCACCTCCGACCCGGACACGCTGGCACGGCTCAAGGACGTCTACCGTACGGTCGACGACATCGACACGATGGTCGGCCTGTACGCGGAGAACCCGCCCGAACATTTCGGCTTCAGCGACACGGCGTTCCGCATCTTCATCCTCATGGCCAGCCGGCGGCTGCAGAGCGACCGTTTCCTCACCGTCGACTTCAGGCCCGAGATCTACACCCCGCTGGGGCTGGACTGGATCGAACGCAACGGCATGAAGAGCGTCATCCTGCGGCACTGCCCCGAACTGGCGGGCTTCCTGCCGAGAACGGCAAGCGCGTTCGCGCCATGGCGCCCGACCATGCCCGAAAGGCGTGACCGAGTATGAAGCAGGCGATCAGGCATCAGGGGCTGGAAGACCTCCTCTCCCGGCCGCTGCTGGAGACCATCTGGAGGCGGCGGACCCATCGGGTCAGCCGCGGCGCGTCCGTTCCGGCCGGTTCGATGAGCTACCGGTCACCGCACCGTCCGATGCCGCTGACGGAGCTGGAGGAGGCCGTGCTCATCGCCCTCACGGGCTGCTCCGGCCTCACCATGCCGGACCGTCCGTTCGAGGACCCGCGCGACGGTGAGCCCATCATGGCCAAGCCGAATCTCAACACCGCAGGTCGTACGGCGGGCAGCCCCGACAACGCCCAGGGCACCCACTTCTTCATGATCAACGACAGCGGCACGTACTACCTGAGAAAGCTGGAACCCTCCCCGGACCTGCCCTTCGACGCCGGCACGCTGGTCGAACGGGCCCGCCGGGCCAAGGTAAGAGTCCTTCCCCACCGTCTCGACGTCGCCGAGGGGATGCGGGATTTCCCGGCCTACCTGGACTCCAACCGCTTCCTGTCCAACCTCCCTGGCACCACGATCTTCCTGCCCGTGGTCGACCTGTCCCACCAGTACATCAACGGGCTGATGTACCTGCTCACCCAGCCGGAGGGGGCCAGGCCGGCACTCGTCGACGACCGCAACTTCTACCGCCCGGCAGGCGTGCGGAAATGGGTGCGCAACGGGTTCCTGAACGCGGACCTCAAACTGCCGCTCGGAGCCCTGGGGCCGATGCGCACCCAGGTCGAGGCCGATCTGCTCGTGCAGAACATGATGCTGGTCGCCGACGCCATGGGACTCGGCGCCTGGATCCACGCCACGATCCACCCGCAGATCATGTTGGGCGACCCGAAATTCTCCCGGGCGTACGGCCGGATGCTGGGCTTCGACTTCGTCACGCCGCGCTTCCGGCTCCCCGACATCCTGCGCTGGCACGTACCGCTGCCGAAGTACGCCGCTCTGCGTTCCCATCCGGTCGGGCTCCGGGCCGGCGGAGAGCACCTCATCAAGGCCGCCTGCCCGCCCAACTACCCCTCGATGGAGGAGGCCGTCGAGAGCGTCGTGCGGGCGAAGTTCGGGCCGGACGGCATCTACACCGACACGAAGACGTTCGCCCGCGTCTACAAGGGTGACTACGGGCAGCGCTATCTGGCCGAGGCGGGCGAGTACGACCAGCAGGTGATCGACTGCGTACGAGACGTCTGTGTGTACCTGCACGCGACGCACGGGCGGTTCCCCGCACATGCCGACGCCGTCCACGTGCCCGGCATCTGGCTGCAGACCCACCATGTCGAGCCGGAGTACTACGAGCGGTTCTTCGTGAACGGAACGACCGGCGCGCACGCGCGGCATGCCGCGCAGTGGCACATGTAGCCGCATGCGGGGAGGACGCCATGAAGGTCTACGAAGCTCTCGTCAAAGGGCTCGAAAGCGTGGGAGTCGATGCCGCGTTCGGCGGTGCCGGGGAGAACGCCGCCGGCCTGATGCTGGCGCTGAAGCATTCGCGGCGGATCCGGCCGATCATCACCCGGCACGAGCAGGCCGCGTCGTTCATGGCCTGCGGGTACGCGATGTACACGAGCAAGCTGGGCTTCTGCTTCGCCACGGCCGGACCTGGGGCGTTCAACCTGTTCTCCGGGCTGGCCGTGGCGATGTCCGACTCCTACCCGGTCCTCGCCGTCTCGGGGTACGCGTCCAGGAAATGGCAGGGATGGGGCTCACTCAACGAGACCTCGGGCATGAACAGGACACCCGACTCGCGGGCCATGTTCGCGGCCACGACCAAGAAGTCCTTCCTGCTCACCGACGCCGCCGACACGTGGGACGTACTCGAGGAAGCGGTCAACATCGCGTTCGAGGGGCGGCCAGGACCGGTGCACATCCACGTACCCGAGGACTTGACCGAGCGTGGTGTCGAGGCCGGGGATGTGCGACCCATCCGGCTTGACGTCGCGAGGGTGCTGCCCGACCCGGCACGTGTGGAGGAGATCGCATCGGTGCTGGCGGAGGCCATCGCGAGGCGGAAGCGCATCGTGGCACTCGCCGGTTTCGGCGCCGTCCGGAGTGGAGCGGGGCCGGAGATCAGGCGGTTGATCGAGCGGTTCCAGATCCCGCTGCTGACCACACTCGACGGCAAGGGCATCGTGTCCGAGGGGCACCCGCTCTCGGTGGGCGTCTTCGCCGACAGTGGCCACGCGAGCGCCTGGAAGGCCTTCCGCGAGGCCGACGTCGTGTTGTGCATCGGGAACTCGCTCAACCAGCACGCCACGTTCAACTACCGCAAAGACCTGTTCAACGGCAAGCTGCTCATTCACGTGAACATCTCGGACACCGAATTCCACAAGGCGTACAAGCCCGACTATGCGCTCCTGTCCGACGCGCGACCGGCCGTGGCGGCCCTCGTCGACGCGCTGGAGCGGCGGGTCGGCGAGGTGCCGGCCGTCGCGGTCGACGGCAGGGACTACGAGGCCAGGCACATCACCCACCTGACCGGGAAGATCCACCCGGGAGAGCTCGCGCAGGCGATCGGGCGGATGTTGCCGGAGCGCGGCGTCGTCCTCGCCGACGCCGGTGCGCATCTGGCGTGGCTCGGCTACTACGTGGACCTCGAAGAAGGCCAGAACTTCCGCAAGGCCGGTTCGTTCGGGCCGATGGCCGGGCACGTCAACGGCGCCATCGGGCTGAAGGTCGCACAACCGGAGCGGACGGTCGTCGTCGGCTGCGGCGACGGGTGCTACTCGCTGTCCGGCTTCGAACTGATGACGGCCGTCGAGCACGACATCCCCGTCATCTGGGTCATCTTCGACGACCAGGAATTCAAGTTGATCAAGCTCTTTCAGATCGCGACCTACGCGGAGACGGGGCTGGTCGAGTTCCAGAATCCGGACTTCGCCGCCTACGCGGGTGCGTGCGGCGCGGACGGCTACCGAGTGGAGACGCTCGAGGAGTTCGAGAACGCGTTCCGCGCGGCACTGAGCTCGGGCCGGCCCACGGTGATCGACGCCAAGATCACTCGATGGGCCGTACCCCACTACAGTCCCTCGCCCGACGGCATGATCGCCGGCCTGATCGAGGCCCTCGAAGATCGCTTCAGGGATGAGCGAGGGTGACACTGGCCGGGCGGTGATCGGTCGCACGCTGGTCCCGCGCGGATCCGTCGCCGGCGATCTGAGCGGCCCAGGTGTCATGTTCGACACTGCTTGGGGTTCATGCCGGGCTCGGCGACGTGAGCGGGATCCCGATCACATGGGCGACCTCGGGGTGAGCGAGATACTCCTCGATGTCGTGGGCCCGGCCCGCGGGGTTGGTGACGGGGGTTTCGGCCAGCTCTCCCTGCCAGTGATCGCCCAGTGGGCAGCCGATGGCGACCGGATCGATGGGGCACCAGGCGTTGAACCAGCGCGCCACCCGGCCCGGCCGCTGGGGCCCGCCGGTGAGCAGGCGCTTGTGGACGCTGTCCATACCGAGCGGGCTGCCGGCGGTGACGAGCAGTTCGACCTCGACCCTCGGGTCGAGCCGGGTGAGCAGGTCCATCGCGACCACCGTGCCCAGGCTGTGGCTGACCAGCACCAATCGGCCGGTCCGCGGCATCGTCTGGAGCACGCAGTCCAGAACCGTCTCCCGGATCCGCTGGTCGTCGAGGTACGCGGCCACATCTCCGAAGATCGCGGCTATGAGCAGCCGATCCAGGTTGGTGGTGTTGGCCAGCCAGCTCAACCCCTGGTGTACGGCGTCGCCCAGCCCTTCCGCCCGGGCCGGCCGTTCGGCGGGCATGCCTGCCCGGGTCGCCGCCTCAATGATCATCTGCTCGTACAGCCGCCGCGTGGCGCCGGATCCCGGTGCGGCCGCCTCGACGGGATCGTCGACGACCCCCCGAGGTGCCTCCCGTGTTCGCAGGGCCTGGGCGAGCTGCAGCCCATAGAAGGGGAACCAGACGTCGGCCGGCGTGATCGTGGTCAGCCCCGCTCGGGTGAGTCCGCCGTTCAACCCGGCGGTCCAGTACCGGCGCAGTTGCTCTGGGTCACGTCCCTCTTGACCGCGGCCGTGCAGGAAGACCAGGTGCTTGGACCCGCCGAACGCGGTCGGTCTGGAGGGCAAGCCGATGCGGGTCGCGGTGGTCCGGACGTACGCGTCATCCGCTCGTACGCCTGTCTCGACGGGTGATCCGTCAACCGAGGGGGCGGGAGGCGGGACCGAGCCGGCGACGGCCGTCCGCGCGGCGGCGCCGTTCTGGAGCCCGGCCTCCGGCCCCATCTCGGCCAGGAACGCCAGGCGAGCGGTGTCGAGCGGCAGCGCGGCCAGTTGCTTGAGGATGGCGCTGACGCGCACGCCCTCGTTGGAGATCCAGTCAACGGCGTCGTCGCCGTCTCCCTCCTGCCAGATCTGCCCGTCCCGCCGCAGGATCCGGCCCTGGTCGTCGGTCCTGGGCACGCCACTGTGGTGGAGCGCCGTCACCTCCCACTGGTCGTTGAACACCGGGGAGCCGGAACTGCCGGGTTCGGTGTCGGTCTGGTACTGGATGAAGTCGTCCAGCCGTGCCTCCAGCCGGTTTTCCCGGATGGAGATCTCCTTCAGCCGGCCGCTGGGATGGCCGATGATGTTGACCGGCTCTCCGATGACCAGCTTGCCCGTCTGAACACTGAGCCTGTTCCAGCCGAACGTCTCCCCCAGAGGCCGGCCGTCGGCACCGGGGCTCACCAGGACCAGGGCGAAGTCGAGATCGGGGTCGGCGATGAAGAAGGTGTCCGGGGCGAGGGTGAACCGCCTGGACACGTCGGGGATGTTGTCGATGGTGACCTGGGCGTCGAACTCCACGAAGGCCGACCGGGCCGCCGTGGCGCCGGGGAACACGTGGTGATTGGTCAGCAGCAGCCTCGGCGAGACCAGGAAGCCGGTGCCGATCGGGATTTCGCGGCCGTTCTCGCTGACGGAGATCCGTGCGACGGTCCGCGCGGCCCGCATGCCACGAGGCAGGAAGCTCCACGCCTGCAGGTCTTTGGCCACCCCGAGGATGCGCTCGTACATCCTGGGCCGGTCCAGGCTGTCGGCCCGGGTGGCCTCCATCGCCGCCTCGACCGGAACCCCGTTGCGCTGGATGAGGCGGGCGGCGCGGGCCGCGAGCATCTCCGGCGAGTCGGGGAACGCCTCACCCCGCTCCTGCCTCCGCCAGGCTTCATCACGCTCGGAGCCGCTCCAGCGATACCGCTCGGCGGCAGCCTTCGCATGACCCACTCTATTTTCCCGAACTTCTGTTGATACATCCATAACGGTCCGCCGCCCCGAGGTCCCACGATTCCCCTTAAAACACTCATATCCCTGATGAATATGTATGTCGCGGCGAGCTGACGTCCAGGGGGCGATCGATTAATTGACCGCCTGCTAACTTATTTTTCTACGTTCAGTGATATGTCGCCCTTTCTGATTAGTGAGCGTTAGAGGCTGAGGTTATGGCAGTTTGGTGCGAGGTGGGTCCTGGCCGACCGGGCGAGTTCACCGAGGCCGGTTGGCCGGGGAACGCTTCGGTTGGTGCTCAGTCATGCGGGCTTCGTCGCGGCCCTATGATCTGATGAGGTGGAGTGCTTCGTTGCCGTTGCGGAGGAGTTGCACTTCGGCCGAGCGGCTCGGCATCGCGCAGCCGCCGTCCTCGCCTGGCCGGACGGTCCGCGGTGACGCTCGCCGAGCTAACCAATGAGGACTCTGATATCCGGCGATGTGTCCTGGGCATCGATGGTTACTCCTGTGAGTGATGAGAGAGTTGCTTTGAGTAATGGTGGGCAGGGAGGTGAAAGCACTACTGATCATCGGAAAGGCCGTTACACCCATGAGGCTCGCCCTGGCATTGCTCGCCCTGACCGCGTACCCGCAACCCGCCGCAGCCGGCACCGACACGTACACCTGTGCCTGGATAGCCGAGAACAAGCACGCCGGGCAGATGACGGTAACCGGCACCAACTGCACGGGACCGGCGCAGTCCGGCCGCGGCACCGTCGCCGCGCCGCTGAGCGTGTCGGGCGACCTGCGCCGACCGTGGACGGTCACCCGCCGGGGCCCGGCCACCTACAGCTTCACCGGGGCGGAGGGCCAGTTCACCGCGGCGGAGGACCCCCAGCCCGGCGAGCCGCTGACCGTGACCTTCCTCGGTGCGGTCCGGACGTCCTGAACGTCGCGTGGCGCGGGTTCGACCTCGCATTCAGCCGACGATGTCCTGGTCTTGGGTCGTTGCGTCGCGTTCATCGGTGGCCGCGATGGATCCGAGGAGACCGAGGGCCTGGGCGGAGGCCGTTCCGGGTTCCGCGTGGTAGATGACGAGCTGCTGCCCTTCGGTTCCGGCGATGGCGAGCTTGTCGCGGCGCAGGTGCAGCTCCCCGACCTGCGGGTGCAGCATGTGACTCGTGCCTTCCCCGCGGTGCCCGACGTCGGCGCGGGCCCAGAGGGTGCGGAAACGATCACTGCTGATCGACAGCTCGCCGACGAGTTCCGCCAGGCGCGGGTCGCCGGGGTCGGCGCCGGCCGTCGCGCGCAGGCCGCCGACCACGCCGGCGGTCGCGCGGTCCCAGTCCAGGTGGAGTTCGCGGTCGCCCGGGTCCAGGAAGACCTGTCGCAGCAGGTTCCGGCCAGGGGCGAAGTTCGGTGACAGCGCCCTGGCGAGGTGGTTCGCGGCCAGCACGTCCATGTACCTGCCGTACACGTACGCGGGCATCGGCAACTGGTCGATGAGCTGGATGATCCCGGCCGGGACCCGTTCGGCACGCGGGCGGGCCCGGCGGCGGGTCTTGGGGCGGGCCAGGTCGTGCAGGTGCGCGGTGGCGGCCGCGTCGAGTCGCAGCGCGTTGGCCAGCGCGTCCAGTACCTGGGCGGATGGATGCTGACCGCGTCCCTGCTCCAGGCGCAGGTAGTAGTCGGAGCTGATGCCGGCCAGCATCGCCAGCTCCTCACGGCGAAGTCCGGGAACTCGCCTGCGGTCGCCGCCGATCAGGCCGACGTCCTCGGGGCGTACCAGATCGCGTCGTGCGCGCAGGTAGACGCCCAGTGCGTTGGCTTTTTCCACCGTTCAAGGCTAATCGCCGTCGATGCGGCGTGACTGTCCCTGCTGCTCCCAGGATGAGCGCGACATACCCTCCCGGTCCGGTACCGACGACGCCACCGTCGCCGTGGCCGTGGCCTAACTCACTCGCCGAGAGGGCCGGCTCGACGTTCTGATCAACAGCGGCCGCCAGACGGTCGAGCAGGGTACCGACGCGATCGTACGGCTCGCGACCATCGGCTCGGACGGGCCCACCGGCACGGTTTCTGACCGCGCCGTGCCGCGGTGGCTCCGCCGAGGCGTCGCCCGGGAGAAATGGTGACGGCCATCGCGTGAGGCTCCCTCGAAAGAGCCACGGTTCACGTTCGGGGAGACCGGGGGCGATGGCCGCGGACAACAGTGTGGTGGTTGGCCGGCGGCTGATGAGGGCGGATCGAAACCGGTGACCCCGACTTTGTGGCGGCTATAGTTAGTCAGGTGACTGACTCGAAAGGTTCCCGGGTAAGAGCGGCAACCGCCAAGCGGCAGCGGTTGATGATCGCCGCCGCCCGGGTCGTACACCAGCAGGGTGTGGAGCGTACCACCATCGCCGACATCGCCCATGCCGCCGACGTCCCCGTCGGCAACGTGTACTACTACTACAAGACCAAGGACGAGCTGGTCGGCGCCGCGCTCACCGAGCACGCCCGACAGCTGGGGCTGCTCACCGACCGGCTGGATGGCCTGCCCGATCCGCGGGAGCGGCTCAAGGACCTCGTGGAGGCGTGGGTCAGCCAACGCGATCTCGCGGTCCGGTACGGCTGCCCGACCGGTACGCTGGCCGCCGAGCTGGACAAACGCGCCGAAGGCGGCCTGGACGTGGAGGCGGGCAGGGTCATCCGGCTGCTGCTGGACTGGGTCGAACGCCAGTTCCGCGAACTCGGCCTACCCGACCCCGACGGGCTCGCCCTGACCCTGGTGGGCGCCTACCAGGGCATGTCCCTGCTGGCCAACGCCCTGCGCGAGCCCAGCGTCATGACTCGCCAGGGCACCCGCCTGCTCAGCTGGCTGGACTCCCTGTAGCCGGCCTCCAGGCGAACGCGTCCCCGTACCACCTGATCCGGCCCAACCCCGGAAACGGCATATGGTACGCGTGCACGAGCAACATTCCAGGAGCCTGCGGCGGCTGCGTACCGAGCGGCCGGCGTCGAGATCCCAGGGGGGTGATCTGGGCCCTGGTGGGGCTGCTGGCCGTGGCATTCACCCTGCTCCAGTCGCGGGACTCCTGAAGGCTCAGATGGCGTCGAGTTCCGCCACCGCGTCCTCGGGGAGTGCCAGGTCGGCGGCGGCGACGTTCTCTCGGAGGTGGCCGAGGGAGGACGTGCCGGGGATCAGCAGGATGGTCGGCGAGCGCCGCAACAACCAGGCGAGGGCGGTCTGCTGGGGCGACGCGCCGAGGCGGGCGGCGACGCGGTCGAGGACGTCGGACTGCAGCGGCGTGAAACCGCCGAGCGGGAAGAACGGCACGTAGGAGATTCCCTCGTCGGCGCAGCGGGTCACCAGCGCGTCGTCCTGGCGGTTCGCGAGGTTGTAGAGGTTCTGCACGGTGACGACCGGGGCGATCCGCTGGGCCTCCGTGAGCTGCTCCGAGGTGACGCCGCTGACGCCCAGGTGCCGGATGAGGCCCTGCTGCCGCAGGTCGGCGAGCACGCCGAAGGGTTCGGCGAGGGAGCCGGCGATCGCTGTGTCAGCGGCCCCGACTCGCAGGTTGACCACGTCGAGCGCTTCGACGCCGAGATGGGTGAGGTTGTCGTGGACCGCGTCGATCAGGTCCTGCGGGGACAGGGCCACGTTCCACGAGGCGTCGTCGCCTCGGGTGGCTCCTACCTTGGTGACGATGCGGAGGTCGTCGGGGTAGGGGTGCAGGGCCTCCTTGATCAGCTCGTTGACGACGGCGGGGCCGTAGAAGTCGCTGGTGTCGATGTGCGTGACGCCGAGCCTGACGGCCTCGCGCAGCACCGCGATCGCCTGGTCGCGGTCCTTCGGCGGGCCGAACACCCCGGGCCCGGCCAACTGCATCGCGCCGTAGCCCATCCGGCTCAGGGTGAGGTCCTCGGCGAGGGTCAGGGTTCCGCCGGGGCTGGTCTTGGTCATGATGGCTCCTCTCTCTCAGCAGTCGCAATCCTGGCGGAGGACCGAGTGGCCGGGAGAGGCCCCGCTGATCCTGGGACTCGCAGTGACAGTCACCCGGTCTATTCGAATTCGCCGGATCTTCCTACCTTCGCGCCCACGCTCGCGCTGTCGGCCTCGAGGCCGGGGACTCGCTCGGCGATCAGGTCGTCGATGTTCATGAAGGCGACCAGATTGCTCACGGCCTGGGCCGGGTCCGCCTTGATCTTGTCGATTTCCTCCTGCTTCTGGGCGGCCGTCGGGTTCGGCCCGACGTGCCAGACGCCGTTCCTGTCGATGAGGTCGATGGCCGCGTCTTGCAGGGCCTTCGCATCGGTGATCGACATGATCATCTTTATCTCGATGCGGACGTCCTGCTGCTCTTCCTGATCTGCCATGGTTGACAGCCTATGGAACGTGCGCCCGGCGTCGGCCTCGTCCGGAAGGAGGGTCGCGATCGTACTTTTGGCCGGTTGGGCGATCGGGCCGCGGCTCCTAGCCTGAGCGGCGTGCGGGTTCGAGGGTTCGCGGCTGAGGTCGGGCTCGGTGCGGTGGTCGCGGCGCGGCGGGTCGTCGGCTGTTACGCGACGACGGCGCGGCCCCGATCCCGCCCGGTCCCGGGCAGCTCAGCGAACTGATCGAACGCTTCAACGGTCCCGCGGTGCGCCTGAGGTTGCCCGGCGACGAGTCGGCCTGGGAGCACCGCCTGATCTGCTGAGTCATGGATCCGAGCCCAGGAGGGTCGACAACTCCTTCCGCGACAGCAGGCCCAGCTTGCGCAGCGCGCTGGAGATGTGGCTCTCCACCGTGCGCCTGGACAGGAACAGCTCGGTCGCGATCTCCTGGTTCGTCCTCCCCTCCGCCGCCAGCAGCGCCACCTCGCGCTCCCGCGACGACAACGTCTGCCCGTGCGACGGACGCCCTCCCCGCCACGGATACGGAATGGGCACCCCGTTCTGCCGCATGACCCGGCAGATCCGCGCGATGTCCCGGTCCGCGCCCATCCCCCCGTACAACCGCAGCGCCCCTTCCAGCAGCGGCCCCCCGTCAGCGGCGCTGCGCTCGCAGCGCCACCGGCCCAGGCGCTCGGCGGCCAGCGCCTCCTCGTAACGCAACCCGGCGGCGCGCAACGTGGCCAGCGCCGCGTCCAGCAGTCGGTCGGCCTCCAGAGAATCCCGCGAACGAGCCAGGACGGCCCGGGCGCTCAGCAACGCCGCCTGCGCGATCGGCGCGTCGGCGCCCGCGATGCCGAGATTCAGCTCCTCCACCAGCTCAGCGGCCTCACCTGCCTCGCCGAGCGCGTCCAGCGCGTCCACCAGGCACAGTACGGTCTCCGCGCCCCACACCCAGTTCCCCTTGGAACGCACGTGAGCAAGGGCCGCGGTCGCGTACGAGGCTGCCCCGGCGGCGTCGTCCAGCGTCAGCAGCAGCCGGGACAACGTCATCAGGGCGGGGATGAGCGGCCACACGGACCCGACCCGCTCGGCGATCGCGATCACGTCGCCCAGCCGGGCCGTCGCCTCCTCGGCCGGGCCCGTCGCCGTGAGCAGCGTGGCCTGCAGCAGCCGCCGGTCCAGGGACGCGGCCCCCACCTTGGCCCCTGTGCCCTCCAACCGGCGGGCCCGGTCCGCCAGGCCCTCCCACCGTCCCGCGGCGTGGTCGACGGCGGCCGTCACCAGCTCGACGATCTCCGCCAGCCGGAGGTATTCGGCCTGGTCGACCACCTGGCGTCCCTCGGCGAGCAGCGCCTCGGCGCGCTCCAGCCGGCCGATGTGCAGGGCGCCCTGAGCCCAGTTGAGGCAGGCGCGGGCGTGCTCTCTCGGGGCCGCTCTGAGGCCGTCGTCACGCAGCAGCTCGTCGATCAGCCGCCAGCTTCCCGGGTCGCCCTGTTCCAGCAGGAGTGAGGCCCTGGCGATGCGTACCGCGATGCCGACGTCGCGGTCGCCGCTGCGGCGGGCCGCCTCCTCGGCCTGGTCGCAGCGCGCAGCGTGCTCGCTGACGTGCCGGTCCACGACGGTCTCGGGCGCGGAGAGCACGGCCAGCGCCCGCCCCAGGAGCGCGGGCCGGTCGGCCAGGTCCTCGATCGCGCTCTCGATCTGGAGGTGGCCCGCCCGCGTCTCGCCCTGCTGCCGCAGCAGCCGGCCGAGTGCGAAGCGCAGCTCGCCGCGCAGGTGGGTGGGGAGGGGCTCGGTGGCCAGCAGGCGTTCGAGTATCGGTACGGCCTCCGTGTGCGCCAGCCCGTCGACCGCCGCCCGGCCGAGCTTGACGGCTAGCCGCACGCGTACCTCGCGGGACAACTCGCCGAGCTCCAGCGCCTGGAGCAGGAACCGGGCCGCCGTGGCGTCGTTGCCGTGGGAGAAGGCGGTGTCGGCGGCGGCCTCCGCGTGGCCCACGAATTCCGCCGTACGCCCCGCCTGCCGGTAGTGGTGGGCGAGCCTGGCCACAGGTCTGGGCGCGGCCCCGGATTCGAGGGCCTGCGCGGTCCTGAGATGCAGCAGGCGACGGCCGGACACGGGCACGGACTCGTACACGATCTGCCGTGCCAGCGCGTGGCGGAACCGGCAGCGGCCGTCCTCCTCGTGCAGCAGCCCCACGGCCTGGGCCTGCGCGAGAGCCTTGGCGATGCCCGCCGCGCCGCTGCCGGTGACCTCCGCGAGCACGTGGTCATCCGGTGTCATGCCGATGACGGCGGCGGCCCCGATGATCTCCTGGGCCGGGTCGTCGAGCGAGGACAGGCGCTGCCGCACCACGTCACGCAACACCGTCGGGACGGCCAGCTCGGCCAGCACGTCGGGACGGCCGGGGATCTCGCTGGCGGGCAGCTGTTCCAGCAGCGTGCGGAGCACTTCCTCGACCACGAACGGGATGCCGCCGGTCTTCTCGTAGAGGGGGGCGGCGAACGTACGGGGCAGCTCGGCCCGCAGGATGCTCTGCGCGAGCTCCTCCACCTCGGGCAGGCTCAGCGGCGTCAGGCTGACGGTCCTGGCCGGGCCCGAGGGCGCCCGCGCGAAGGCCTCGCGGATCGGGAGCAGCCCCACTTCGGTGCGGACGGTGAGGATCACCGAGACGTTCTTCGGCTGGTGGGCGGCGAGGAAGGCGAGGAAGTCGTGGGTGCCGCCGTCGGCCCAGTGCACGTCCTCCAGCACCAGCACCAGCGGGCCCAGATGGTCGAGCAGCGCGACGGCCGCCCGGAACACCCGGTGCCGCTCCGCCCGCTGGTCGGGTAACGCGGGCAGGGGCGGCGGCAGGTGTTCGGCCAGCTCGGGGAGCAGCGGCGCGAGCACCCCCACGACGGGATTGGGCGGCCGGGACCGGGCGAGCTCGTCGCCGGCCAGGCGGAAGGCGTCGAGCAGCGGGGACAGCGGCAGGGGCTCCTGGAGCTGCTCGCACTGGCCCACGAGCCTGCGGATCCCAGCCAGGCCCGGCGTCGCGAACAGCTCTCCGACCAGGCGGCTCTTGCCGATGCCCGCCTCCCCCTCGATGAGGGCGAGGGACGGCGGAGAGCCGATGACCGCACGCAGGAGGGCGAGCTCGGCCCGGCGGCCGATGAGCACGTCGGACAGAGATCCCGAGGGGGCGACGCGGGCCGGTCCCAAGGGCACGCGGCCCCACCCCCTACCTGCCCTGATGTGTGAAATATCAGCGCAAACAGGCTACCGGATGGTCATCTCCCGTTAAGTGCCGTCCAAAAATCCGTATACCGTACGGATGCCGCCCCCAGCCGCCCCTCATTAGCCTCGGCGATCGTCCGCGAACAGCGGCGACGCATGAGGGGCGACGATGGATCTGTCCAAATCTCCTGGTATTCCCAGACGGTTATTGGCGATGACGGCCGTGACCGGGTTGACGCTGGCCGGGCTCGCCTGGCCCGGCCCGGTCTCCGCGCAAGCCGGCCCGGACGAGCAGAAAACCTACATCGTGCAGATGGCCCCCGACCCCGTGGCGACCTACGAGGGCGACGTGGCGGGGCTGGCCAAGACCAAGCCGCAAGAGGGCGAGAAGATCGACCCCGGCTCCAACGACGTGACCAAGTACGCTGACCACCTGCGCGGCCGGCACGATGCCGCGCTGAAGAAGGTCGGGGGCGGCAAGAAGGTCTACGAGTACCTCTACTCCTACGGCGGCTTCGCGGCCAAGCTGACCGCGGACCAGGTCAAGCAGCTGCGGGCGATGCCCGATGTGGTGGCCGTGACCGAGGACAGGAAGGTGTCGGTGCAGACGTCGTCGACGCCGACATTCCTGGGCCTGGACGCCCGCGGCGGCCTCTGGGACCAGCTCGGCGGACCGACCGGGGACAAGCACGGCAAGGGCGCCGGCGACGGCCTGGTCATCGGCGTGATCGACAGCGGCATCTGGGCGGACAGCAAAAGCTTCGCCAACCCCGACCCGAGCGGGAAGAAGTACGGCCGGGTCGACGGGTTCCACGGCAAGTGCGACTCCGCCACCCCCGACAACTCCTGGAACAGCGGCCTGTGCAACGGCAAGCTGGTCTCGGCCCAGCACTTCAACGCCGGGTGGGGCGGTGACCAGGGCATCAAGGAGCAGTTGCCCTGGGAGTTCCAGTCGCCGCGCGACTACAACGGGCACGGCACGCACACGGCTTCGACGGCGGGCGGCAACCACGACGTTCCCGTGACGGGTCCGGCCGCGACGTTCGGCTCGATCAGCGGCATCGCGCCGCGGGCCCGGGTGGCCGCGTACAAGGCGCTCTGGTCCACCCAGGACGCCTCCACGGCCAACGGCTACTACTCGGACCTGGTCGCCGCCATTGACCAGGCGGTGGCGGATGGCGTGGACGTCATCAACTACTCGGTCTCGGGCGGGGGCGCGGACCTTCTCGACCCGGCGGAGTTGGCGTTCCTGAACGCCGCGGAGGCGGGCGTCTTCGTCGCCGCCGCGGGCGGGAACAGCGGCCCGACGCCCGCCACCGTGGATCACCCGTCCCCGTGGGTGACCACGGTCGCGGCGGGCACCCACAACCGCGGCACGTCGGGCTCGGTGACGCTCGGCAACGGCACCACCTACAGCGGCGCGTCGCTGGCGGCGAAGGCCGGTCCCGCGCCGCTCATCGACGCCACGGCGGCGGGACTGCCGGGCGTGGACGCGACACAGCTGGCGCAGTGCTACGCCGCCAAGGACAACGACGGCAAACCGGTGCTCGACCCGGCCAAGGTCAAGGGCAAGATCGTGCTCTGTGACCGCGGGGTGACGCCGCGCGTCAACAAGAGCGCCGCCGTCGCCCAGGCGGGCGGCATCGGCATGGTCCTGGCCAACGTCGACGAGAGCTCGCTCAACGCCGACCTGCACTCCGTCCCCACCGTGCACATCGCGCTCAAGGACCGGCAGGCCGTCAAGGACTACGCCGCCACCGCCGGCGCGACCGCCACGATCGACCAGGCGGAGATCAGCAACGACGCCCCGGCTCCGTACGTGGCCGAGTTCTCCTCGCGCGGGCCGACCGCCGCCGCCGGCGGCGACGTGCTGAAGCCCGACCTGACCGCTCCCGGGCAGGACATCCTGGCCGCGTTCGCGCCGCCGGGGGCCAACGGTCTCGACTTCAACTTCGCCAGCGGCACGTCCATGGCGTCCCCGCACGTCGCCGGGATCGCCGCGCTGCTGAAGGACCTGCATCCGGACTGGTCGCCGATGGCCGTCAAGTCGGCGCTGATGACGAGCGGCTCCGACGTGCGCGACGGGCCGAACACGGACCCGTCGGTGATCTTCAGCGCGGGCGCCGGCCACGTCACTCCGAACAGCGCCGCCGACCCCGGCCTGGTCTACGACAGCGGGGTCCAGGACTGGCTGGCGTTCCTGTGCGGGAGCACCAAGGGCGTGCAGCAGCAGACCTGCGACGCGCTGGCCAAGAAGGGTTACTCGTTCGACCCGAGTGACATGAACGTGCCCTCGATCTCGGTCGGCAGGCTGCCGGGCACCCAGACGGTGACGCGCAAGGTGACCAACGTGGGTCGCTCGACCGCCACCTACACCGCCTCCGTCGCCGACCTGAGCGGCATCACGGCCAAGGTCAGCCCGAGCAAGCTCAAGCTGAAGTCGGGGGAGACGAAGTCGTTCACGGTCTCCTTCACGCAGACCACGGCGCCGATGAACCAGTACCAGGGCGGGCAGCTCACCTGGAAGGAGCACAAGCACACGGTACGCGTGCCCGTCGTCGTACGGCCGGTGCCCGAGAAGTGGGCGGCCACCTACGGCGCCAAGGGCGGCGACGACTCCGCCGAGCACATCGCCCTCGACCCCAAGGGCAAGCGGATCTACGTCTCCGGCGTGAGCTACGGCACCTCTCCCGGCATGCTCAGCCCGCAGATCGCCACCGTCGCCTACGACGCCGCCACCGGCGCCGAGGTGTGGAGCAAGGGCTACACGGGTCCCGGCAAGAGCTACGACGAACCGATGGCGATCGAGGTGAGCCCTGACGGCGGCAAGCTCTTCGTCCACGGCGTCAGCACCGGGACCGACGACACCGGCAACGACGCCGTCACGATCGCGTACGACACCGCCACGGGCGCGGAGCTCTGGGTCACGCGGTACAACGGGCCGGTGAACGGCTCGGACAGCGGCTGGGGGCTCGAGGTCAGCCCTGACGGGAAGAGCGTCTACGTCACCGGCATGGCCGCGATGGCCGAGCCCGGCAAGGAGGACTACTACACGATCTCGTACAACGCCGACACCGGCGCGCGTACGTGGATCGCGTACTTCGACGGGCCGGGAGGGGCCACCGACGAGGGGCGGGTGCTCAAGGTGACCCCGGACGGGTCCAAGCTCATCGTCACCGGCCAGAGCCAGGGCGAACCCGGCACGGGTCTGACCAACTGGGGCACCGTGGCCTACAACGCCGCCACCGGCGAGCAGCTCTGGTCGGCCCAGCACAACGGCCCGGCGAACGGGAGCGACATCCCCTCCGCGATGGAGGTCGCGGCGGACGGCAAGGCGGTCTTCGTCACCGGAGCCAGCTCCGACCCGAAGACGGAGACCGACTGGGCCACGATCGCCTACGACACCACCACAGGAAAGGAGATCTGGACCGACCGCTACGACGGCCCGGCGCACTCCAGCGACAACCCGCAGGACATCACGCTCGCGCCCGGCGGTGGCAAGCTCTACGTCACCGGCAACACCGACGGCGAAGGGACGAGGTCGGACTACACCACGATCGCCTACGACCCCGCCACGGGCCGGCGGTCCTGGGTGCAGCGTTACAGCGGCCAGGCGAAGACCGACGACGTCGCGTGGGACGTCGCCGTGACCCCGGATGGCGGCAAGGTGGTCGTCACGGGTCAGAGCGCGCAGGACCCGGACAAGGGCAACGACTACCTGACGATCGCGTACGACGCGGCGAGTGGCCAGCCGGTCTGGACGGGCACCTTCGACGGGGCGGCCGGCGTCTCGGACAGCGCGCACGCGCTGGCCGTGGACGCGGCCGGCGGCGCGGGTGTCCGGATCTTCGTGACCGGTGCGAGCGCGATCAGCGGGAGCCCGACGACCGCGCTGGAGGTCGACTTCGGCACGGTGGCCTACTTCGACCCCTGGAAGAAGCCGTAACCGGTTAGGTGATCGCGCCCCTGCCCCCACCGGGGCAGGGGCGCGTTGCTTTTCGGGGGTTCCGCAAAGGCTGTTTCAACGGCGAGTACAGCGGGTAAGGCCGACGTTAATTTCTGAGCTACCTGATATTCAGGAGCGCCAGATGTCCCGTATCACTCTCACCCCCGCCGCTCGTGAATCCCTCCGCGATCAAGAAGTCGTGTTCTTCGACTGGCATGTGACCGGCCTCTGCTGCGCGGACGCGGGGGAGTTCTCGGTCAGGCCGCTGCGCCGCTCCCGGTTGCCCCGCCGGGCGCGCAGGCTCGGGACCGATCTGGTGTACGCCCATCCCACCGCCTGGGTGCATCTCGCCGAGCTTCCCGTGACGATCGACTGCCGTCCGCTGTGGCGCTGGCGGCACTTCACCACCGATCTGCCGCCGGATGCAGGGCTGCGTTGTTGCCTGGGTCGCCCCATATCCGGGAGGTAACGGGTGAAACTGCGTTCCATCATCATCTGGACGGCCGTCGCTCTCGTAGGTGCCACGGGGTGGGCGGTGCTCGCCCTGTCCCGCGGTGAGAACGTCAACGCGGTCTGGCTGCTGGCCGCCGCCCTCGGTTCGTACGCCATCGCCTACCGGTTCTACGCCAGGTTCATCGTGCGCAAGGTGTTGCGTGCCGACGACCGCCGGGCCACCCCAGCCGAGCGGCTCGACAACGGCATCGACTACCAGCCGACCGACCGGCGGATCCTGTTCGGCCACCACTTCGCCGCCATCGCGGGGGCGGGGCCGCTGGTGGGGCCCGTGCTGGCGGCCCAGATGGGCTACCTGCCGGGCACCATCTGGATCGTCGCGGGGGTGATCTTCGCCGGGGCCGTGCAGGACATGGTGATCCTGTTCTTCTCCATGCGGCGCAACGGCCGCAGCCTCGGTCAGATGGCGCGCGACGAGATCGGCCCGATCGGCGGGGCGGCGGCGCTCATCGCGGTCTTCGCCATCATGATCATTCTGCTCGCCGTGCTGGCGCTGGTCGTGGTCAACGCCCTGGCGCAGTCCCCGTGGGGCGTCTTCTCCATCGCCATGACCATCCCCATCGCCCTGTTCATGGGGTTCTACCTGCGGGTGATCCGGCCGGGCAAGGTCGTCGAGACCACCGTGATCGGGGTCGCGCTGCTGCTCCTGGCGATCGTGGCCGGCGGCTGGGTGCAGGAGTCGAGCTGGGCGCCGTTCTTCACACTGAGCCCGTCGGCGCTGGCACTGTGGCTCATCGCGTACGGGTTCGTCGCCGCCATTCTGCCCGTCTGGATGTTGCTGGCGCCGCGCGACTACCTGTCGACGTTCATGAAGATCGGCACCATCGTGCTCATCGCGATCGGGATCGCCATCACGATGCCGGCGATGCAGACCACGGCGTTCACCGACTTCGCCTTCAGCGGCAAGGGGCCGGTGTTCGCGGGGGCGTTGTTCCCGTTCGTGTTCATCATCATCGCCTGCGGGGCGCTGTCGGGGTTCCACTCGCTGATCTCGTCCGGCACGACGCCCAAGATGATCCAGAAGGAGACCCAGGTCCGGATGATCGGGTACGGCTCCATGCTCATGGAGTCGTTCGTCGCCGTCATGGCCATCACCGCAGCCTGCGTGCTGACCCCCGGGCTCTACTTCGCGATGAACTCCCCAGCCGGCGTCGTCGGGGCCACCGTGCAGACCGCCTCGGAAGCGGTCACCAACATGGGCTTCGTGATCACGCCCGAGCAGTTGCAGGCCGCGGCGGCGGCCGTACAGGAACAGACGCTGATCGCCCGGACCGGAGGCGCGCCCACGCTGGCGGTGGGCATCTCGCAGATCTTCTCCGGGTTCCTCGGGGGAGCGGGGCTGCAGGCGTTCTGGTACCACTTCGCGATCATGTTCGAGGCGCTGTTCATCCTGACCACCGTCGACGCGGGGACGCGGGTGGGGCGGTTCATGCTCCAGGACACGCTGGGGAACGTGTGGAAGCCGATCTCCCGGGTGAGCTGGTGGCCGGGGCTGGTGGCGGCCAGCGCGGTCGTCGTGGCCGCCTGGGGCTACTTCCTCTACGTGGGCGTCAACGACCCGCTCGGCGGCATCAACCAGCTCTTCCCGCTGTTCGGCATCGCCAACCAGTTGCTCGCCGCGGTGGCGCTCACCGTGGCCACGACGTTGCTGATCAAGAGCGGGCGGCTGAAGTGGGCTTGGGTGACGGGGGTGCCGCTGGCCTGGGACGTGGCCGTCACGCTGACGGCCAGCTACCAGAAGGTGTTCTCCGCCGACCCCACGCTCGGCTTCTTCGCCCAGCGCGACCGCTATCAGACGGCGCTGGACCAGGGGAAGTTGCTCGCGCCCGCGAAGACGCCCGACGCGATGCAGCAGGTCGTGGTCAACTCCACCGTGGACGGGATCCTGTCCGCGTTGTTCGCGATCCTGATCATCGTGGTGATCCTGGACGCGCTGCGCGTGTGGACCAAGGCGATCAGGACGCGGGAGCCGCTGCCGAGCACGGAAGTGCCGTTCGAGGAGTCGAAGATCCTGGCGCCGGCCGGGCTCATCGCCACCCGCGAAGAACGCGAGCTGATGGCCAAGGCGCCCTCCTAAAAGGCGCCGATGACGCGGCTCAAAGCGGCGTTCAGCTCGGCGAGGCCGTCCTCGCCGAGCAGGGCCGCGACGCGTCGCTCGACATCGTCGATCGCGGCGTAGCCGACCTTCAGCGCCTCGTCGCCGCGTTCGGTGAACACGATGAGCTTGGCTCGGCGGTCGGCGGGGTCGGGCGCCCGGCGCAGGTAGCCCAGCTCCTCCAGGTCGTCGACCAGCGCCCCCATCGCCTGCGGGGTCATCTGGGCCTTCTGCGCGAGCCTGCTCAGCCGGATGCCGTCGTGCTCCATGTGGAAGAACACCGCCGAGTGGGCGGGCCTGACGCGGGTGTCGTACGTCCTGCCCGCTTCGAGGACGACGTCCTGGAGGCGCAGATACGCCTCGTAGAGCAGCGCTATGACGTGCGGTGGATGTGTGGCGGCCAAGGACACTTCTCCCATTGCTAATGAAGCCTTATATTAAGTCTACCTTAGCAATGGAGGTGCGATGAACCAGGAAGACATCTGGGCTGCACTCGGAACCGAGCGGCGGGCCCTGGCCGACCTGCTCGGCTCGTTGTCGGCGGACGACTGGGAGCAGCCTTCGCTCTGTGAGAGCTGGCGGGTCCGCGACGTGGCCGCCCACCTCGCGCTCGCCACCAGGGTGAGCCTCCCGTCGGCGATAGTGGAGTTCGCCCGGGCGCGCGGGAGCTTCGACCGGTTCGTCCGCGACACAGCGGTGCGGCACGCCAGGCTGCCGATCGGCGAGATCGTCGAGCAGGTACGCGAGTCGGCCACCTCGCATCGCAGGGCGCCGACGACCAAGCCGCTGGATCCGCTCTTCGACGCGCTCGTCCACGCTCAGGACATCGCGGTGCCGCTGGGCGTCGACCGGGCCATGCCGCTCGACGTGGCCCGCGCTTGCGCCGCCTTCATCTGGGAGCGCGGCTTCCCCTTCTACCCGCAGCGGCGCCTGCGCGGGCTCCGGCTGGTGGCCACGGACGTGGACTGGGCGGTTGGTGAGGGGGACGTGGTGGAGGGGCCCGTACAGGCGCTGCTCCTGCTGCTGAGCGGGCGGCCGGCCGCGCTGCCCAGCCTGAGAGGGGCGGGTACGGCCCGTCTATAGGCGGAGCTCGGGCGGGAAGCCGGTCCACCTGAGCTCAGGCGGCAGGTGCGCCATGTCGTTGTAGAAGAGCACCGAGGACGGGCGGTCCTGGGCGTACCTGATGACGGTCAGGGCGGCGTTGCAGTGGTTGAGGCCGAGCCAGCGGGATGCCGGGTAGTTGCTCGCCGATCAGCTCCGCGGTCTGGGTCACCCGGGGGAGCGGGCCGTGGTGGACGGCGGCGAAGGAGATGCCCTGGAGCCTTTCGCCGAGCAACGTGGCCTGGCGGCGGCCGGCGTCCGTCAGGCTGCCGTCAGGTGATGCTTCGCCGTGCCGGGTGAGGTACAGGTACCGGGTCATATCGGGCTCTCCTCATGGTTGACCTCGGGTGTGCGCATGGGCATCGTAGGGCGGGTGGCCAGCGATGAGACACGTGACGGGGTCGCTCTGACCAACCTCGACCAGCCGCTGTTCGACGGGGCGGGCGCGACCAAGCGCGACCTGGTCGACTACCTCGACGCGGTCAGCGACCGCATCATCGCGGCCCTGCGCGACCGCGCGCTCTCCGTCATCCGCGTACGCCCAGGCCAGCAGCCGTTCATGCAGAAGAACCTGCCCAAGTACGCCCCCGACTGGGTGAAGTCCGTGTCCGTCTGGGCCGAGGCGTCACGCAGGCAGGTGACGTACGCGCTGTGCGACGACAGGCGGACGTTGTTGTGGTTCGCCAACCAGCGGGCGGTGGAATACCACCCGGCGCTGTTCGTCGGCGACCAGCCCACGCACATGGTGCTCGACCTCGACCCGCCAGAGGGCAGTGACGCCTTCTCGCTGGCCGTGCGGGGCGCCTTCCTGGTACGCCAGGCGCTCGACGACGCCGGGCTGGCGGGCGCGGTGAAGACCAGCGGGGCGAAGGGCGTACACGTGTTCGTGCCCGTGGCGGAAGGGACGGCGGTGGAGGACCTGGCGGCGGCCACCCGCGCTGTGGCCGCTCGCGCGGAGCGGCTGGATCCGGCGCTGGCCACCACGGCGTTCATCCGCGAGGACCGCGCGGGCAAGGTCTTCCTCGACTCCACCCGGGCGGGCGGGGCCACGGTGGTGGCCGCCTACAGCCCCCGCATCCGCCCGGGCGCCCCCGTCTCCTTCCCCGTACCCTGGGCCGACCTCGACCGCGTGGCACCGGCCGACTTCACCATCCACACGGCGCCCGGGCAGCTCAAGGGGGACCCGTGGGCCGAGCTCATGCCCGAGCCGCAGCGGTTGCCCGCCGACCTGGTCGAAGAGGGGCACACGATCCCGATCGCCCGCGTACAGGCGATGCACGAGGGCAAACGCCGCGCCCGCGCCCGCCGCGCCGAGTAGCCCGTTCATGGGCGCACGGGGAGACCGGCGCGAAGAGCCGTCGTGACGACGTCGGGTTTGTCGGCGAAGAAGCGGATCGTGGTGGCCTCGGCGCGGGCGCCGAGCGGGCGCACGAAGGTGATCGGCTCGGTCAGTTCGATCGTCACGTTGGTCTGCGAGGAGACCGCCACGCTCAGCCTGCCGTCCTTGATCGAGACCATGCTGCTCTCGTCGTAGTTGCGGCCCGTGCGCACGGCGGCGATCTGGTGGCGGGGCACGCGCAGGTCGAAGTACGCGCCGTACCTGATGCGCAGTTCGTCGGCCGTGACGACATGGGGCCGGGTGACGCAGGCGGCGGCCAACATGACCCCGAACAGCAGCCCGTACACATCGGCGAACAGCACCGCGAACCGCACCCCTGCGGGCACGCCGGTGGCGACCAGCAGCAGATCTATGACCACCGTCTCGACCGCCATCGCGAACAACATCAGCGACAACATGAAGGTCTGCTCCTTGGCGTACGTCACGGCGGTCGCGCCGCGCGGCACGCCGTGACGGCGGCGCACGACCCACAACCCGATGGCGGCCAGGCCCTTCAACTCGAACCCCAGGATCCGTAGCGCGGCTCTGACCATCGGGTTTCCTCTCCTCCGGGGCGATCACCCCCGATTAGACACGTTGACGTCGCGTCAAGGTCAAGCCGCTCGGTCCTCAGGCGCCCTCAGCCTCAAGATCTCGATCTAGTGCTGAGGTGTGATCAACGCTGGCGTCCGTCGGGGCACCGCCGTTTCGTTCGTCCCGCCTGTGGACGTCTGCCGAGGCTAGGGAAATCCCTAGGTCGGTCCCTGGTGCGTCCCCGCACAGAGCTAACTCATGCTGAGAACTCTACTGAGAGCAACCGAGAATCAGCATGTCGTCGTGTTCATGCCGGCAACCAGTACTCCGGGAACGATGCTTCGCGTCGGCAGGTGTACGGCCGACCATATCGTCGATTGAACAAATCACGTCAATTTCGATAGAGGTTAAATAGCCAGTTCCACCTGGACCGCATGGGGTGAATGTCATGAGAACTCACCAAGAAATATATAGAGGGCGGGTAATCTCGGTAAGAGGGCGGGCCGGCGAAGGCGATCTGACCCTCGACTCTCCGGCGGACACCGAACCCGAGCTCTATATCGACGAGGAAAAGATATACACGGTTGTCGACCATTCCGGCCGGTATATCGCTGCCAGTTTCGCGTACGACCCGCAGCGGTCTCTGCCTGAGCTAGCAAAACGGATCATCGAATATCGCGACGCGGTGCGGGGGTAGCGACATGGACATCCGGAAGAATCAAGCCAGTCTCACGGCGAACGAAAGATCGGCCTTCGTGGCCGCCGTCAAGGCATTAAAAGCAAGCGGCGCTTATGACGTTTTCGTCGCGCAACACCGAACGGCCTTTCAATCCTCACCGAATGATCCGGCCCACGGCGGCCCTGGCTTTCTTCCCTGGCACCGGGAGTTCCTTCGACGCTTCGAACGCGCCTTGCAATCAATCGACTCGAGCGTGTCCATTCCTTACTGGGACTGGACCGTGGACAACTCACCCGCATCATCACTTTGGTCCGCCGGTTTCCTGGGCGGCAATGGATCCGGCCCCAACCAGCAGGTCACTACCGGGCCGTTCGCGCATGCGACAGGTCAATGGACACTGACCATCCTCGATCCCGGGGAAACCCGCCCCTACCTGCGGCGCGCCTTCGGGATGATGGGCTCACTGCCGACCCAGGGCCAGGTCGACACCGCGAAAGGCGTCGTTCCTTACGACTCCGCACCCTGGAACCGGGCAAGCGACACCAACACTAGTTTTCGCAATCGTCTGGAGGGCGTGATCCACAATCCTGGCCATATGTGGGTCGGCGGATCAATGATGGATATGTCGTCTCCCAACGACCCTGTCTTTTGGCTCCACCACTGCAACATAGACCGACTGTGGGCAGAGTGGCAGCGGGCGCATCCTGATCAAGCTTACCTGCCACCCACAGGAACCGCCGGCGTAGTGGCAGGCCATGCCCTCGACGATCCCATGCCGCCGTGGGCCGGAGAGCAGAACCCGCCTACCCCGAGAAGAACCCTGGATCACCACGCGCTCGATTACACATACGACACCATTGTGAGCGGCCGCATTATGGTTGCGGACTTCTCCAGCGGGCAGTCGCCGGCCACTGTTCGGTATTGGGAGAACTGGGGGGAGCATCGTCTGTTCAATGGGTGGCAGGACGACAATGACTGGGTGCTTGTCGGTGACTTCATGCATCTGGGTTACGATCAGTTGCTGTCCATCAATCGGACGAACGCGGGGGATGGCCGCGTCATGGTTGCGGACTTCTCCAGCGGGCAGTCGCCGGCGACTGTTCGGTATTGGGAGAACTGGGGCGAGCATCCTCTGTTCAATGGGTGGCAGGACGACAATGACTGGGTGCTTGTCGGTGACTTCATGCATCTGGGTTACGATCAGTTGCTGTCCATCAATCGGACGAACGCGGGGGATGGCCGCGTCATGGTTGCGGAC
>NZ_JBICRM010000026.1:0-145965 GCF_043197025.1 Nonomuraea marmarensis | reverse complement strand
CTCTTCATGACGGTCGGCTCCCTTCTGTGTGTGGCTCCGGCCCCCGCTGTCTCTAGCGTGAGCCGATCCACGGAAGCTATGAAGCGACTACGGACAGAACCGGAGCCGGCCGTTTCATGCTGACTTGATGCGGAGGCTATGGCGCGGCGTTCCATTGAGCCGTCGACGATGTCGCTCCTGGGGCTGGTGCGACACCTGGCCGAGGTGGAGCGTGCGACGTTCCGGGTGCTGATGGCGGGACAGGACGTGCCCCGGCTGTTCTGCTCCGACACAGACCGTGACGGTGATTTCGATGGTGCTGTTCCCGACCCCCGGGTGGTTGCGGAGGCGTGGGACGCATGGCGTGCGGAGGTGGACTTCGCCACGCGGTTTGTGGCCGAGGCACCCAGTCTCGACATCACCGGCGACGATCCCTTGAATCTGCATGGCAGCGGTGGAGGGCCGATGTCGCTGCGCGAGGTGCTGGTCGGAATGCTCGAGGAGTATGCCCGCCACATGGGTCACGTCGACCTGTTGCGCGAGCGGATCGACGGACGCATAGGCCAGTAATGATCGATCTTGGGGAGCAGGTCGCTCAGCTTCGTCTCCGGTGGTCAACTGAGACCCAAAGCGAAAGGGGTTGCGCCGCTGATCACGGCACAACCCCTCTGAGCTGGCGGAGGATGGGGGATTTGAACCCCCGAAAGGTTGCCCTTTACACGCTTTCCAAGCGTGCGCCCTCGGCCACTAGGCGAATCCTCCGCCGACGAGCTTACCGGACTTACGGCCGTGTGCGGACCACGTTTCCGTCTGGTTCCACCGGTTCCCACGGGTGGAGCGAGCACTGCCGGGTCGGGCTAGACTATCCAAGGACCCCTCGCGCGGCGTCATCCTGTGAACCTCCCCAGGGCCGGAAGGCAGCAAGGATAAGCGGGCTCTGGCGGGTGTGCGGGGGGTCTCTTCGTTGAGAGCCCCCTCGCAGGCGGGATGGTCGCATGAGCCTTGCGCTTTACCGCAAGTACCGACCCGGGACCTTCGCCGAGGTCAAGGGTCAGGAGCACGTCACAGACCCGCTGCGGCAGGCGTTGCGCACGGGCCGGATCAACCACGCCTTCCTGTTCAGCGGCCCCAGGGGATGTGGCAAGACCTCCAGCGCCCGCATCCTGGCGCGTTCTCTCAACTGCGAGCAGGGCCCGACGCCCGACCCGTGCGGCGTCTGCGAGTCGTGTGTCGCGCTCGCCCCCACCGGTCCCGGCCACCTCGACGTCATTGAGATCGACGCCGCCTCGCACGGTGGCGTGGACGACGCCCGCGACCTGCGTGAGCGCGCCTTCTTCGCGCCCGTCTCCGCGCGTTACAAGATCTACATCATCGACGAGGCGCACATGGTGACCCGCGAGGGGTTCAACGCGCTGCTCAAGCTCGTCGAGGAGCCTCCGCCGCACTTGAAGTTCATCTTCGCGACGACCGAGCCGGAAAAGGTCATCGGCACCATCAAGTCGCGTACCCACCACTACCCGTTCAGGCTGATGCCCCCGGCGACGCTCAGGGCGCTGCTGGAGGAGATCCTCTCCTCGGAGAGCGTGCCCTTCGAGCCGAACGCGCTCCCCCTCGTCGTACGCGCCGGCGCCGGCTCCGCCCGTGACTCCCTCTCGATCCTCGACCAGCTGCTCGCCGGGGCCGAGGAAGACGGCATCACCTACGCCAAGGCCGTCTCCCTGCTCGGCTACACCGACGGTGACCTGCTCGACGAGGTCGTCAACGCGTTCGCGGCCCGGGACGGCGGGCTGGTGTTCCACACGGTCAACCGGGTGATCGAGGGCGGCCACGACCCCCGCCGCTTCGCCTCCGACCTGCTCGAACGCTTCCGCGACCTGGTGATCCTGGCCAACGTCCCCGAGGCGGCCTCGAGCGGCCTGCTCGACCGCCCGGGCGACGAGCTGGAGCGCCTGGTGCAGCAGGCCGCCTCGATGGGCCCGGCCGAGCTCACCCGCGCGGCCGAGGTCTTCAACGCCGGTCTCACCGAGATGCGCGGCGCCACCTCGCCGCGCCTCCTCCTCGAGCTGATGTGCGCCCGCGTCCTGCTCCCCGGCGCCTCGCAGGGCGAGGACTCCCTGCTGGCCCGCCTCGAACGCCTCGAACGCGGCGGCGCCGTCGCCCAGATGGCCGCCCGAGCCTCATCCGGTACGCCCACCGCCCCGGCGCCCGTCTCCCGGCCGGGAGTTCCGGCCGACCAGGGCACCCGGGCCCCCGCGGCCCAGCCTTACCCCGGTCCTTCGGCCGAAGCGGCCGGCGGGCACACTGCGGCGGCGCAGTCTCCCGCCGCGTCGGCGACCACCGCTGCCGACGACTGGCCCGAACCCGCTCGCCCAGGCGCTCCGGCAGCAGCCCCGGCCTCCGCACCCGCGGGCGGATCAAGCGCCGTGCAGCAGGCTCCACCCGGTGGGGGCGCCCCGGTCGCGGGTGGGGCGGGCGCGATGCAGGCGCAGTGGCCTGCCGTGCTGGCCGCGCTCAAGCAGCGCAGCATCGTGGTCTGGGCCAACGTGAGCACCAACGCCCAGGTGGTGGGCGTCGAAGGCAACCTGGTCACGCTCGGTTTCAGCCAGGTCGGCGCGATGAAGAACTTCACGGGTGGCGGCAAGGACGCCGTGGTGGCCAGTGCGCTCGGCGACGTGCTCGGCGGCACGTGGCGGGTCGAGGCGGTCGTCGGCGGCTCCCCGGCCCCGCCGTCCTCCCGAGGGCCCGCGCGCTCCCAGCCTCCCTCGCACGCGGGAGGTGGCCAGGTCGGCGCCGTGGGTCAGGGATCGACCAGTCCTCAAGGGACGGCGGGCGCACAAACCACCTCTCACGGTACGTCGGGCTCTCAGGGACGTACGGCCTCACACGGCACGCCCCACGACGGCCGGGACGCGCAGGACCCCGGCCAACCTCCGGCCGCCCCGCCAACTGCCCCAGGACCTCAGACCACGGACGAGTCCTGGCCCGATGCCCCCGACGACCTCAGCCCGGACTCCCCGCCCACCCCCGACCCCACGCGATCCGTGACCACCGCCACTCCGGCAGGCCCTGTGCCCGCGGGTGCGGGACTGGCCGCCGCACGGTCTGCGGCGAAGGCGGCGGCCCAGTCGGGTCCTCGTGTCCCGGCCGCCCGCAGCGGTGGCACCCCGGCCTGGCCGGACAAGGTCCCCTCCCGCGGCAAGGGTCCCGAGTCGGACGACGTCGACCCCTTGAACGACGCGGACGCCGACGTGGACGCCGTCTCCGGCATGGCTCTGCTGGAGAGAGAACTGGGCGCCCAGGTGATCGGCGAAATCGACCACACCTGACGCACGCTGGAGGCCGGCCAAAACCGTCCAGGCGGGCAAGGTTGCGACGTTGCGGTCTTCGCCCGTGCGGCCGAGGGGCGTTGAAGTGAGGGGCCGTAGTGACGGCGGCGGGAGGCGCCCTCCCGTGCTCTGCCGTAAAGACCCTGAAAACACCAGCCCACGCGGCCGGGAGAGGGGATCAGGACACCAGCCGGGCGCGGGCGGCGGCGGCGCGGGGGTCGGTGTGGGGAAGGGCGGCGAGGCGCTCCAGGATCTCGTAGTCGTCGCGCCCGTTGGAGGTCTGCGCGTACGCCCACAGATCATCAGGCGACCCGCGGCGCAGGAGGCAGGCGCGGACCTGAGCCTCCAGCTCGTCGCGTTCCCGGCGGATCTCCGGGGACTCGGAGCGGAGCAGCAGCGGGCCCGTGTACGCGCGGGCCAGCGACTCCGGGGCGTTCGCCGAGAGATGGCGGCGCAGCTCCAGGAAGTCGGCCTCGATCGGGCACGTCAGCCGGTACGGCTTCGCCGCGATCGCGCCCCCGAGCTGTCCCCGCAGCCGATGGATCTCGGCACGGATCGTCACCGGGTTGCCGTCGTCCCCGTACAGGTGGAACGAGAGTTGCTCGGCCGTCAGGCCATGCGGATGCAGCGCCAGGAGCGCGAGGATCTCCGCGTGCCGGAGCGAGAGCGGCCGGTCGCGATCTTCGAAGGTGGCCGAGGGCGGGCCTTCGCCGAGGAACGACAACGTCAGGGCCGGCGCCGTGGCGGACGGTGACTGGCGCAGGAGGAAGCCGTCCGAGAAGGGTTCGAGCAGGGCCACGGTGCCGTCCCGGAGGATCATGCGCCGGCCCGGGACGTGCACCGGTTCGCCGAGGTGGACGCGGTCGCCCAGGTAGCCGGCCGGATCGCCGGAGATGACGCGGCCGGTGGCCGACAGCAGGACGCCGGGCCCGCCGCGCAGGGAGTCGTAGCGGCGGCGCAGGTGCTCGTCGCGTTCGTGCATCCGCAGGGCGAGCTGGGTCTCGGCGAGCCTGGCTGCGGCGGCGACCAGGGCGACGGTGGCGGGATGCAGGGTGCGGGTGATGCCGCTGACGTCGACGCAGCCGATGATCCGGCCCGAGTCGGGGTCGGTGATCGGGGCGCCGCTGCACGACCAGGTGTGCAGCACGCGCATGAGGTGTTCTTCCGCGTAGATGTGTACGGGCCGGCCCATCGCGAGTGTGGTGCCGATGCCGTTGGTGCCGACTCTGTGCTCGCCCCAGTGGTGCCCGTCGGCCAGGCCGATCTGGTCGGCGCGGCGCATGGTCGTGTTGCCGCCCTCCCGCCACAACACCCGGCCGTCACCGTCTGTGACGATCATGATGTTGCCGGTCTCTTCGGCCAGGCCGGACAGCGTCTGGGCGAGCATCGGCACCAGAGGTCGCAGCGGATGCGCCGCGCGGACGTCCTTGATGCGTGCAGGGTCGTAGACGAGGGGGGCGCTCTTGTTCTCCATGTCGATTCCCGCCTCCAGAGAGCGGCGCCAAGAGGCCGTGATCAGGCGGCGGGGCGACGCTGGCCAAACCCGACCTGTCGCCGCGGCTTCGTGCGCTCCGCGTAGAAGGCGGGAGTACGCGTCGAGATGGGGGTAACTCATCGGTCACTCCAAGTAGTCAATTAGAGCATCCGTCTTGCGGGCGATCCGTGCAACCCGTTCGGGGGGATTGCGCAGGGTGATTGAATGAACGCAACGTGTGTGCAACGTTCGCATCGTTAGCGTGCTGGCCCAACGCGTCGGGCGTGGTGCGGCCGCTCAGTCCGGCGTGATGGCCGGGTCTCGGACGCTGGAGGGGGGCCGAGACCCGGCCATAACAACGGCAGGGCGAAACATGGGGACACCACCAGTACATGACGCCGCCCAAACACCGTAGGCTCGTGGCAGTCAAGAACGCGGAGCCACGAGGAGCGCACGACGGTGAACCCAGGGGATGTCAACCTGCAGCAGCTGCTGGAGCAGGCCCAGCTCATGCAGCAGCAGCTTGTGAGCGCCCAGCAGGAGCTCAACGACGCGCAGATCGAGGGCTCATCAGGCGGCGGCCTGGTCACGGCCGTCGTCAACGGCTCGGGCGAGTTGCTCGAGCTCAGGATCGACCCGAGCGTGATCGACGCCGGTGACGCGCAGGACACCGCCGACACGATCGCCGACCTGGTGATCGCGGCCGTCCGCGACGCCGTGCGCGCGGCCGCCGACCTGCAGCAGGAAAAGCTCGGCCCGCTGGCCCAGGGGCTGGGTGGCGGCGGCCTCGGACAGTTGCCAGGGTTCTAGGCATGTACGAAGGGGTCGTCCAGAACCTGATCGACGAGCTGGGCCTGCTGCCCGGCGTCGGTCCCAAGAGCGCGCAGCGGATCGCGTTCCACCTGCTGGCGGCCGATCCAGCCGACGTCAAACGGCTGGCCCACGCGCTGCTCGAGGTCAAGGAAAAGGTCCGCTTCTGCCGGGTGTGCGGAAACGTGGCGGCCGAGGAGGAGTGCCGCATCTGCCGCGACTCGCGCCGCGACACGCACGTGATCTGCGTGGTCGAGGAGTCGAAGGACGTCGTGGCGATCGAGAAGACGCGCGAGTTCCGCGGCACCTACCACGTGCTCGGCGGCGCGATCAGCCCGATCGACGGCATCGGCCCCGACGACCTGCGCATTCGCGAGCTCATGACGCGCCTGGCCGACGGCCGGGTCACCGAGCTCATCATCGCCACGGATCCCAACCTCGAGGGTGAGGCGACGGCTACCTACCTTGCCCGTCTGGTCAAGCCGATGGGTGTGAAAGTGACACGACTGGCCAGCGGTCTGCCTGTGGGCGGTGACCTCGAATACGCCGACGAGGTGACCTTGGGCCGCGCGTTCGAAGGACGGAGGCTGCTGGATGTCTGACCAGTGGAGCGCGCTGGCGGAAGAGATCGCCGGGCATGCCCAGAACTACGTGGACGGCCTGACCAGGGTCGCGGGCGGCGAGGGCGGGGATGCCATCTGGTCGTTGCTGCTGGTGGAGGTCGCCCAGGTGAGTCTGGCAGGCGCCAAGCTCGGCGCGAACAGAGACGTGATCCTGGCCGGCAACTACGAGCCGCCGATGAGCGAGGACCCCGACATCGACGGCGTGCGCACTGCGCTGGCCGAGTTGCTGGAGGCCGTCGACGACTACGCCGAGGTGTTCGACCCGTACAAGGACACAGGTGTCACTCCCTACCGGTTGTCCGACGACCTGACCGCGGTCGCCGCCGACCTCATCCACGGGCTGCGCCACTTCCACGCGGGGCGTCCCCACGAAGCGCTCTGGTGGTGGCAGTACTCCTACTTCAACACCTGGGGCAACCACGCCGGCGCCGCCATGCGCGCGCTGCAGGCCCTGGCCGCGCACTCGCGCCTCGACGTGGCGGAGGAAGCCACCACCGTATGATGATCATCCACATAGTGGTATGAGCCATCAGGCGCATGAGAGGCCCCCAGTAGACTGGCAGCTCACAGTCCAGACCCCGGGAGACTCTCGTGGCCCTCGTTGTGCAAAAGTACGGTGGTTCGTCCGTCGCCGACGCGTCCTGCATCAAGCGGGTCGCGCAGCGGATCGTCGCGACGAAAAAAGCCGGCAACGACGTGGTCGTGATCGTCTCCGCCATGGGCGACACCACGGACGAGCTGCTCGACCTGGCCGAACAGGTGTCGCCGCTGCCTCCGGGCCGCGAGCTCGACATGCTGCTGACCTCGGGCGAGCGCATCTCGATGGCCCTGCTGGCGATGGCGATCGCCAATCTCGGTCACGAGGCCCGCTCGTTCACCGGTTCGCAGGCAGGTGTGATCACCGACTCGACCCACGGCAAGGCGCGCATCATCGACGTGACGCCCAGCCGCATCCGCGAGGCGATCGACCAGGGCCACATCGCGATCGTGGCCGGGTTCCAGGGCGTTTCGCAGGACACCAAGGACATCACCACGCTGGGCCGCGGCGGCTCCGACACCACGGCGGTGGCGCTGGCGGCGGCTCTCGAGGCCGACGTGTGCGAGATCTACAGCGACGTCGACGGCATCTTCACCGCCGACCCGCGCATCGTGCCCGCGGCACGCAAGATCCCCAGGATCTCCTATGACGAGATGATGGAGATGGCGGCCTGCGGCGCGAAGATCCTGCATCTGCGCTGCGTGGAATATGCTCGCCGGTTCGACCTGCCTATTCACGTACGCAGCTCGTTCGGCACCAGGGAAGGCACGTGGGTCGTCTCCGACCCTTACACCGAAGGAACCGAGATGGAGCAGCCGATCATCTCCGGCGTCGCGCACGACCGGAGCGAGGCCAAGATCACTGTTGTCGGGGTCCCCGACAAGGTCGGCGAGGCTGCCTCGATCTTCAAAACGCTGGCCGACGCCGGGATCAACATCGACATGATCGTGCAGAACGTCTCGGCCGCGGCCACCGGCCGCACCGACATCTCCTTCACGCTGCCCACGGCCGACAGCTCGACCGCGCTGACGGCGCTGAAGCGGATCCAGGGCGAGATCGCCTACGAGTCGTTGCTCTTCGACGACCAGATCGGGAAGGTGTCGCTGATCGGTGCGGGCATGCGCTCGCACCCCGGCGTCACGGCGACGTTCTTCGCGGCCCTCGCCGACGCGGGGGTCAACATCGAGATGATCTCCACGTCGGAGATCCGCATCTCTGTGATCGTCGAGCAGGACGGTGTCGACGCGGCCGTGGCGGCCGCCCACCGTGCCTTCGATCTCGACGCCGACCAGGTCGAAGCCGTGGTGTATGGAGGTTCTGGACGATGAGCAGCAGGCCCAATCTCGCACTTGTCGGCGCCACCGGCGCCGTGGGCACCGTCATGCGGGACATCGTCTCGACGCGCGAGGACATCTGGGGCGAGATCCGTCTCGTCGCCTCCGCCCGCTCTGCGGGCCAGGTCCTCCAAGTACGCGGTGAGGACGTCGTGGTGCAGGCCCTCGCGCCCGAGGTGTTCGACGGCATCGACGTGGCCATCTTCGACGTGCCCGACGAGGTGTCGGCCGTCTGGGTGCCGATCGCGGCCGAGCGCGGTCCGATCGTGATCGACAAGTCGGGCACGTTCCGGATGGAGCCCGACGTGCCGCTGGTCGTGCCCGAGGTCAACCCGCTCGACGCGGGCAACCGCCCGCGCAACATCATCTCGACGCCCAACTGCACGACGTTGTCGATGATGGCGGCCATGGGCGCGCTGCACGCCGAGTTCACGCTCACCGAGCTCGTCGTCGCCTCCTACCAGGCGGTGTCGGGCGCGGGCGTGGCGGGCTCGGCGCGGCTCTACGACGAGATCGAGGCGCTGGCCGGAGACCGTACGATCGGGCAGGCGGCGGGCGACGTACGCAAGGTGCTGGCCAACAGGCTGCCCGGGGAGTCGCCGTTCCCGGCGCCCGTGGCGTTCAACGTGGTGCCGTGGGCCGGCTCCTACAAGGACGGCGGCTGGGCCTCCGAGGAGCTCAAGCTCCGCAACGAGTCACGCAAGATCCTCGGCATCCCGGACCTGAAGGTCTCCGCGACCTGCGTGCGGGTGCCGGTGATCACGACGCACTCGCTGGCCCTGCACGCGCGGTTCGAGCGCGAGATCACGGTCGCCGACGCGCACCGCGTCCTGGAGGCGGCGCCGACGGTGGTCCTGATGGACGACCCGGCCAACGGGGTGTTCCCGACGCCTCTCGAGGTGGTGGGCACCGACCCGACCTATGTGGGTCGCGTGCGTCAGGCGATCGACTTCCCCAACACGCTCGACCTGTTCGTGTGCGGTGACAACCTGCGCAAGGGCGCGGCGCTCAACGCGGCGGAGATCGCCGAGCTGGTCGCTGCCGAGTTCTGACCGATCCGGTGGGTGTGGCGCCGTACGTTCTGTGCGGCGTCCACCTCGCCGGTGGCTCTGTCACCGGAAGAGGATGTCCCAGTGGTCGCTCTCGTCGGCGAATGTGGTGCCTGCCTTGGAGCGGTAGAGCGGGGCGCCGTCGCTGCGGACCCCGGCCTTGTCCTGATTTTTCGTGATATGCCGGTCGATGCAGGCGTTGTGGGTGATGTCGAGCTTGTAACCATTGCCGTGGCTGAAGTGGCCGGGCGCGTGCCCCTCTTCGGTGCCGCCGGTGACCATGATCGGGCAGCCGCTGTCGCGTTTCAGCTCGATGACCCGCGCGATCGTGCCCGTGCGCACCGAGTCGAGCGACGTGCAGTGGTGCATGTGCCTGCTCGTACAGTGGCCGGTCGACTTCGTCCGCAGCCCCGCGCTCTTCAGCCAGCCGGTCGCGATGGCGTGGGACATCTGCACGGCCGCCTGCCTGGGCATGACGCGCGTCAGATCGACCTGTGCGCGCCGCTGAGCCAGGTGTGGCCGCATCTTGGGCATGGCGGCCACTCCGGTACGCAGGGGGCTTCTCGTGGACTTGGTGACCGCTGATCGCGGTCGTGGTTGTTTGCGGGCGACGCGCGGCGGTTGGTTCGTCGCAGGACGTTCGCGGACCGTGTCGTCATACAGGGAGGCCGACGGCGAGCGGCGGATCGGCTCCAGGTCGACGGTCGGCCACTCGCGTGAGGCGTCCATGAACTGTTCGATCGCCATGAACGGGACCATTCCCGGCCTCACCCCGAACGTGTCGTTGAGGTCCTTGGCCGCCCGCCTCATATGCTCCGGCGCGTACTGCCAGCCAGGGAATCTGGCCTGGTGCAGGCTGCTCGGCTCCTGCTCCCCATCGGGGTGGGGAGCGGCTGAGGCGGCCGAGGCCAGCGCGATTATGGTGATCTCAATGCCGAGGAGCGCGACTACGATGAGGCGCACTGTTCCACGTATCCACATGTCGATGCCTTTTCGCGGAAATAGCCCTTCCGCCTGAAACGACAATCCCACCTTTCACAGGAGATAACTCATCCCGCAGACGCAACTTTGCCTTGTGGCGGTGATCACCGTGCGGCGTCATGACCTAACCCCGTTTCACGACGTAAAGTGACGAACGTGTCCGAAGCCCGAAACCGAGGATCGGAGAGCACCCGAGAGGTCATCGTCGAGACGGCCTTGCGACTGTTCAGGGAGCGCGGCTTCGACGCGACTACGATGCGCGCCATCGCCGCCGAGGCCGGGGTGTCAGTGGGCAACGCCTACTACTACTTCGAGAGCAAGGAAGCGCTGATCCAGGCGTACTACGACCGTGCCCAGACCGAGCACGAGGCCGCCTGCAGGCAGCTCCTGAGCACGGAGCCGTCGTTCGCGGCCAGGCTGGACGGGGTGCTGCGCGAGTGGGTACGCGTTTCCGAGCCCTATCACGAGTTCGCCGTCAAGTTCTTCAAGCACGCGGCCGAGCCGACCAACCCGCTGAGCCCATTCAGCGCCCAGTCGTCGCCCGCCCGCGAGGCGTCCATCGCCATCTACCGCCAGGTCGTCGAGGGGTCGCGGGACCGGATGAACGCCGAGTTGCGGGAGGAGCTGCCCGAGCTGCTCTGGTTGCTCTCCATGGGCATGGTGCTGTTCTGGGTGCACGACACCTCGCCGGGCTGCGCGCGTACGTACCGGTTGATCGAGGTCACGGTGCCGCTGGTGGACCGGCTGGTCGGGTTGTCCCATCTGCCGGGGCTGAGGGGGATCACGAAGGACTTCATCGCGGCGGTCCACGAGCTGCGCGCATAGGAGGGCATACCGAGCGGTTGGTATGGTCGGCCCAAGAGAGCTGGAGGCCGTGAATGACGCAGAACTGGGGCATGACCATCCCCTTCTACGACCGCTCGTTGCCGAAGTCCCAGGAGTTGATCGCGGAGCTGCCAGGGCTCGGCTACACCGACGCGTGGTCGGCCGAGGTCAACGGCGCCGACGGATTCACCCCGCTGGCCATGGCGGCGCAGTGGGCGCCGGGGATCAGGCTGGGCAGTGCCATCGTGCCGGTCTCGACGCGCGGCCCCGGGCTGCTGGCCATGTCCGCGGCCACGCTGGCCGACCTGGCGCCCGAGCGGTTCGTGCTGGGCATCGGCGCCTCCTCGCCGGCGATCGTCGAGCGGTGGAACGCGGGCACGTTCGACAAGCCGTACGCGCGCACCCGCGACACGCTGCGATTCCTGAAGAAGGCGCTGGCGGGGGAGAAGGTCTCGGAGGCGTACGAGACGTTCGAGATCAAGGGGTTCAAGCTGGAGCGGGCGCCGAAGATCCCGCCGAAGATCGTGCTGGCGGCGCTGCGCCCGCGGATGTTGCGGCTGGCCGCCAAGGAAGCCGACGGGGCGATCACGAACTGGCTCTCACCGGAGGACGTACGCCAGGTGCGCGCCGAGATCGGCCCCGGCACCGAGCTGATCGCCCGCCTGTTCGTCTGCGTGAGCGAGGACACCGACAAGGTACGGGAGCTGGCCAGGTGGATGCTGGCCAGTTACCTGACCGTCCCCGTGTACGCCGCGTTCCACGACTGGCTGGGACGCGGCGAGGTGCTGCGGCCGATGCACGAGGCGTGGGCGGCCGGCGACCGGCAGGCGGCGCTCAAGGCGATCCCCGACGAGGTGGTCGACGCCCTGGTCGTCCACGGCGACGCGGCCACCTGCCGGGCCAGGATCCGCCAGTACGTGGACAACGGCCTCGACACCCCCGTCCTCGCCCCCATCCCCGGCGGGGAAGTCTCCATCGACCAGGCAGTGCGTGATCTGGCGCCGAAAGGGTAGGCATGGACGATTTGCTGAGGTTGGACGCGGTAGCACAGGCGCAGGCGGTCAAGGACGGGCAGGTGTCGGCCCGCGAGCTGGCCGAGGCCGCGATCGCCGCCATCGAGGCCCACGACGGCGAGCTGAACTCGGTCATCCACCGCCGCTTCGACCGGGCGCTCGCCGAGATCGGCAGCATCCCTGACGACGCGCCCTTCCGAGGCGTGCCGATCCTGCTCAAGGATCTCGGCTGGCGGCAGGCGGGCGAGCCGTACACCGCCGGCTCGAACGTACGCGACGGCGTCGAGCCGGGTGTGGACGGCTACGGGGTCGTGAGGTTGCGCCAGGCGGGGTTCGTCCTGCTCGGGCGTACGAACACGCCCGAGTTCGGCAGCACGATCACGACGGAGCCGGTGGCGTTCGGGGCGACGCGCAACCCGTACGATCCGGCGTACTCGGCGGGTGGGTCGAGTGGCGGCTCCGCGGCGGCGGTGGCCGCGGGGATGGTGTCGCTGGCCACGGCCAGCGATGGCGGCGGGTCGATCCGCATTCCCGCGTCCATGTGCGGCCTGGTGGGGCTCAAGCCGACGCGCGGCCGGGTGAGCCTGGGGCCGGCCTTGGGCGAGGGGTGGAGCGGGTTCTCGTGCCCGGGGTTCGTCAGTAGGTCCGTACGGGACACGGCGGCGGCGCTCGATGTCGTCTCAGGGTTGCGACCTGGCGACCCGTACGGCGCCCCCGCGCTCCCGGGGCCCCTGGCCGCCGAGGTGGGAGCGGATCCGGGGAGGCTCCGGATCGGGTTCGTCACCACGCATCCCAGAGGCGGCGTGCCGGAGGTGGCTGACGTGACCGAGGCCGTCACCAGGACCGCCGCGCTGCTGGAGGCGCTCGGCCACGACGTCACGCCGGGCGGCCCGGAGGCGCTCGCCGAGCCCGACTTCCCCCGGCACTTCGGCGACATCGTGAGCAACAACCTCGCTGCGCAGATCGTGAGCCTGGGCGAGCTCCGCGGCAAGCCCGTGGAACTGGACGAGTTGGAGCCGCGCAACGCCGCCATGGTCAGCGCGGCCCGCGCGCACAGCGCCGCCGACCACATCCTGGCCACCCAGTGGATGGACGGCTTCCGCCGCCGCATGGCCGCGTGGTGGAGCTCGGGCCACGACCTGCTGCTGATGCCGTCACTGGGGGTGGCGCCGTTCCCGCTCGGCTGGATCCCGCCCACCGACCTCAGCATCGCCTTCGGCAGGACCGCGCACGCCGTGGCCTACACCTCGCAGATCAACGCGACCGGCCAGCCCGCCATCTCGCTGCCCCTGCACAGGAACGAGGCGGGGCTGCCGGTCGGCGTGCAGCTCGTGGCGGCGATCGGCAGGGAGGACCTGCTGGTCAGGGTGGCGGCGCAGATCGAGCAGGCGACACCGTTCGAGCACGCGGCGATGCGCTGAACGCCGGGAACTCGTGACCACGCCGACGCGTTATGTCGTGAAAGCCGGGGGTAAGGGGTTCTCATGATGGCGAAGGCAGGACGGGCAGCGGCGGCGTGGCGGACCTACCGCGAGGTGACCAAGCCTGGGTCGCCCGGCCTGATGACCAGGGTCCGGGCGATCCCGCGCATGGTGGGCGCGGTCATGCGCGGACGGTACGCGGGCATGGGCAAGGGCAGGCTCGCCCTGATGGGCCTCGGGGTGGTCTACATCCTGTCGCCGGTCGACGTCGTGCCCGACTTCCTGGTGCTGATCGGCGTCGCCGACGACTTCGGCGTGTTCCTGTGGCTCATGGCCTCGCTGCTCGGCGAGAGCGGGCGCTACGTCCAGCACGAGCGCGCCCTCATCCAAGCCCGCCTGGAAGAGGCTTAGATCTCCTCCATCCGGAGCCAGGCGCGGGACGGCAGCGGGTGCCCGAACAGGCGGGCCGCGTTGCCGTACGCGACCCTGGCGATGTCGGCGGGCGGGAGCGTGCCGAGGTTGCGCGCCACGGACTGCTGGGTGTCGGGCCAGGTCGAGTCGGAGTGCGGGTAGCCGCTCTCCTGCAGCACGTGGTCGAGCCCGACCGCCAGCCGCACCCCTGACAACGCGTGGTCGTCCAGCGTGCCGAAGAAGAAGTTGCGGCGCAGCACCTCGCTGGGCTTGAGCCCGCCGTCCCATGCCGCCTCGCTGGCGACCGGGTGGTCGAGGGCGTAGTCGGCGCGCTCGGCCAGCATCGGCAGCCAGCCCACGCCGCCTTCGACGATGAGGATGCGCAGTGACGGGAAGCGCAGCGGCAGCCCCGACCAGAGCCAGTCGGCACAGGCGAACATGGCACTGGTCGGCATCAGCGTGGTGATGGCCTCGATGGGCGTGTCGGGAGAGGGTACGGGCGACCACGACGAGTCGCCCGCGTGCAGGGCGACGACGGTGCCGGTCTCCTCGCATGCGGCGAAGAACGGGTCCCAGTGACCCGTGTGGATCGACGGCAGCCGGAGCCGGGTCGGGAATTCCGGGAAGACGACGGCTTTGAAACCCCTGGCCGCGTTGGCGCGGATCTCCTTGGCGGCGACGTCGGGATCGGGCAGCCAGGGCAGCTGCAGGCCGATGATGCGCTCGGGGTAGGTGCCCGCCCAGACGTCGATGTGCCAGTCGTTCCACGCCTTGACCAGCGCCAGGCCCAGCTCCTGGTCGCGGGTCCTGGCGAACGGCATGCCCGACTGCCCGGCCAGCATGCCGGGGAAGCAGAGCGAGGCCCAGACGCCGGCCACTTCCATGTCCTGGACGCGGGCCTCGATGTCGTGGCAGCCGGGACGCATGTGCTCGAACCTCACCGGGTCCAGCGTCCACTGCTCGCGCGGCAGCCCCGCGCCCACGTCGATGCCGGCGCACGGGTAGGTGGCCCCGCCGTAGCGCCAGACCTGGTGACCCGCCTCCGTCTCCACGACCTTGGGCGCGACATCGGCGTATTTCTCCGGCAGCCGGCCCTCGAAGAGGTCCGGGGGCTCGATCAGGTGATCGTCGGCGGAGATGATCACGTAGTCGCGCCGCCTCGGGTCAGGGTCGGGAAGCAGCGGCGTAGTCACGCGTGTAACCGTACGACGACGGGATAACGTCGAACAAGCTGCGACGTATCCGTTGGGTATCCGAGATTTTCTGACCAGGTCCGCCGGGGAGGGTAATCCGGGTAGTCAGAAGGTTTCGGCTATCCATCCGAGATCGTTTCGGTCAGCAGGTGCTCGCGTAATTCGCCGATGGCCGCGGGGGAGACCTGGAGGACGTGCGTGACGTACCTCTCGATCGAGCCGTGCCGCAGCGCCAGGTCGGTGAGGAAGAGGCGCATGGCCTCGGCGGGCGCCAGGCCGAACCCCGGCCACATGGGTGCGTCCGGGTGCCTCCTGCGCCAGTCGGTGACGAAGCGGTCGGTGGCCAGCCCGGTGAGCGCGTAGTCGGCCACGATGTCGTCCTCGCCCACGCCCGCCAGCGCCAGGATCAGCGCGGTGAGCAGCCCGGTGCGGTCCTTGCCCGCCGCGCAGTGGATGACGACGGGGGCGTTGCCGGCCTGCGCGATCGTCTCCAGGGCGGTCCTGAGGTTCTCGACGCCGTCCTCGGTCACCTCCAGGTAGCGGTCGGCCAGGTATCTCGCGACGCCGGCCTCCTCGTTGTAGGCGGCGATGTCCCAGCGGCGCCCCTCGATCGGCAGGTTGTGGTAGCGCTGCCCCTCGGCTTCGGGGACCCGTCCCGCCTTCTCGACCTCGAACGGGTGCCGCAGGTCGATGACGGTACGTACGCGCAGCGCCCGAAAGGTCGTGAGATCGTCTCCGGCCAGCCAGCCGAGGGAGTCGGCCCGGTAGAGCCGCTGCCACCGGACCGTGCGCCCGTCCTTGGCGGCATATCCACCTACGTCGCGAAAGTTGCAGAGGTTCGTGAAGTCAATGTGGCGGATCACCCTCAACACCTTAATTGGCGGCGGCCCCGGCCTCCTCGGTCACATGCAAGTCCGAGTCCGCCTTCCGCTCGGCCACCTCGCGCCTCATCAGCAGGATCCACCCGCCGATGGCGATCCCGATGAACAGCCACCACTGCACCCCGTAGGCCAGGTTGAGCCCGCCCCCCGCGCCCACGTCCGGCTCGGGCACCGGCTCCGGCGCGGCGGCGGGCCGGGGCCGCTGCTCGGTCAGCTCGACATAGCCGCCCACCAGCCGGTACGGCAGCCCCTGCCCGATCTTGCCGGCATTGATCAGCAGCACCTGACCGGCTGGCAGCCCGGACCGCTCGCGGATGCCGCTGGACTCCTCGGTCTCGCTGGGCCGTAGCCGCCCGGTGACACTTACCTGCCCCGCGGGCGGAGCGGGCACCTCGGGCGCGGCGTCGGCGGTGGCGCCTGCCTTGACCCAGCCCCGGTTCACGATCACGGCCGTGCCGCCGCCGGTGACGAGAGGGGTCAGGACGTAGTAGCCGTTCTGCCCCTCCTGGGGGCGCCTGCGTACGAGGAGGGCGTGGGACGGGTCGTACGTGCCGGCGACCGTGACGGACCTGAACCGGTCGTCCTGCCGGACCTGCTGCCCAGGGGCGGCCAGCCGCTCCAGCGGCACCGGCGCGGCCTCGATGTTGGCGGTTATCCTCTCACTGTTGGCCGACCGCTCCTCGAACCGCCCGAACTGCCACCGCCCGAGGAACACGAAAGCGGGGATGACCAGCAGCACCACGACGTGGAGCGCGAGCCATCTGGGCGTCAGCAGGAACCGGTACACGCCTTCAAGGGTAGGCACCGACCTGGGTGCTCCCCTCAGCGCCTAGGCACTCTTGAGCGCGCCGTCTCCTGGCACCGGGGTCACCTCGCGGGGACCCGCCACCTCGTGGCCGTCCGCGCAGCGGAAGCGCAGCTCGATGGGCGCCCCGCAGTCGCGATGCGTCAGCAGGACGGGCGGCCCGTCCTCGTCGGCCAGGTATTTGTCGCCCCAGTGCATGAGCGCGACCAGCAGCGGATAGAGGTCGCGGCCCTTCTCCGTGAGGCGGTATTCGTCGCGCTGGCGCTGCCCGGGCTCGCGATAGGGCTCCTTGCGCAGCAGGCCCTCGTCGACCAGCCGGGCCAGGCGGGCGCTGAGCACCTGGCGGGGCGCACCGGTGATCGCCTGCAGGTCGGCGAACCGCCGTACGCCGCTGAACGCCTCGCGCAGCACCAGGAAGGTCCACTTCTCCCCGACGATGTCCAGGGTGCGCTCGATCGAGCAGTTGTCCACCCGGAAGGCAACGTTCATTTTTGCATTATACCTGAGTTCAATTGACAGACTCAGGTTTCGAAGTGCAAGCTGAGTCTATGCATGGAACTCAGATCCGTCCGGCCCGTCCAGACGACGAGGAATGGATCAGACGTTTCCTGGCCGGGCTGTCGCTGCACACCCAGACGCTGCGTTTCTTCACCGGCGTCACCACCCCCGCGGCCAGCCTGGTCCGGGCGCTGCTCGCGGTGGACGAGCGCCGCGACGCGCTCGTCGCCACCACCGCGGGGAGTGAGATCGTCGGACACGCCATGAGCTATCGGGGCGAGTGCGCCGACGTGGAGATCGCCGTGGTCGTGGCCGACCAGTGGCAGGGGTTCGGGCTGGGGCCCGAGCTGATCGACACGCTGCTGCTCAGGGCCGCCGTACGCGGTGCGAGGACCGTGGGCATGGACGTCCTGGGGGAGAACCGGCGGGTGCTCAGGCTCATCCGCAGGCTCTGGCCCGACGCCCAGATGAAGGTCACTTCTGGGTCCGTTGAAGTGACCGCTGTGATCGATCAGGCCGGGCTATTTGCGGAACAACGTTCTGGTAGCAGACCATTGATTGCGTGAAGAGTGTCAAGAACGGACGCGACGGCCGGACCCGCATCATCGAGGGTGCTCTCCGCCGGTTCAGCCAGGACGGGGTGTCGGCCACCACGCTGGCCAGCCTCCGCGAGGAGAGCGGGGTGAGCGTCGGCAGCTTCTACCACCACTTCGCCAGCAAAGAGCACGTCTTCGGCGTGCTGTACGCCGAGATACTCACGGCCTACCAGAACGCCTTCCTCGCCGAACTGGTCAGGCACCAGGAGGCTCGCGACGGCATCGAGGCCGTGGTCGCCTTCCACATGCGGTGGGCGGGGGAGCACCCCGAGCGGGCCAGGCTGCTGGTCAGCGAGCGCCCGCCGCGCAAGCAGGAGCCGGGCGGCACCGAGGTGGCCGAGGCGCGCCGCGCGTTCTTCCGCCAGGTCTCCGACTGGTGGCGGCCGCACATGAAGAACGGCCTGCTCCAGCCCGTACACGCCACCATGTGCTACGTCCTGTGGCTGGGGCCCGCGCAGGAGATGTGCCGGTTGTGGTTCGCGGGGGCGCACACGCCCACCGACGAGGAGATCAGGGGGCTGGGCGAAGCGGCCTGGCAGAGCCTGCGCCAGCGCTCCGAGTGAGCTTCGGGGGCCGCTATTGGCCCGCCCACGCGTGCTCGCCCGTCATACCGGTAGCCGGATCCGGGTGGTCACGCGCCAGCTGGCCCGGTCGAGCGAGATGTCCAGCCGCAGGTCGCCCCGCTGCCTGCGGAGTCCGGGCACCCGGACCCGGTCGTGCACGTCGAACCTGCCCCGATGCGGATAGCCGAACCCCAGCTCGCCCGGCAGCACGCGCAGGTCGTCGCGGTTGCCGCAGTGCGGGCACGTCCATGACACCAGGTCCAGGCCGCGGTTGTAGTCGGAGCAGGCGCTGAAGTATTCGTCGGGCCCGAATCGGGAGTCGCAGGCCAAGCAGGGGATCAGCATCGGTCCGCTCCTCGGGACGACATGGTGGCATCCCTAGAGATATCCCGCGTCACTTGTCCGCCGCTTGCAGAACGCTTGGGTACCTAAGTAACAGTATGAGTACCCGGAGCCTGGGGCGGAGAGCGGTAGCTTGCGTGACCAGCGGAGCCCCGTGCGAGTGCGACCATCAGCCCCGTATCGGATCATGCGTGGGAGTCCGCGGTGAAAGGATGGACTTGTGGAACGACTGCGCCATCACCTCCTGGAGACCGGTTACACGATCGACGGCGTCCGCGACCGCCTGGGGAGCATGGCCGCCTCGGCCCTGGCCCGGGAGGAGCTGGTCCCGGCCCTGCGGGCGACCGCCGACGGCGATCCGCTGGCCACGTTGATCAGGTTGTGGTGGCTCGGCGTCCCCGTCCCCGCCGGGGCCCTCCCGCCGGCGATCCTTGAGTCGGGGCTGGTCACGTCCGACGGCGACCAGGTTCGTGCGACCGTGCACCTGCAGCCCTGGGAGACCGGCGGCTACCTGGTCTCCGACCGCAAAGTACGGCCGGGCGACCCGGCGCTGCGGCCCGACCACGTCGTCGGGGCGGGCGGTGCCTCGGCCAACCTGGCGCAGCTCGTCACCCGCCGCCCGGTCCAGCGCGCGCTCGACCTCGGCACCGGGTGCGGGGTTCAGGTGCTGCACCTGGCCGGGCGGGCCGAGCACATCGTGGCCACCGACCTCAACCCGCGGGCAGTGGAGCTGGCCAGGCTGAGCTGGGAGTTGTCCGGCATATCGGATGTGGACGCGCGCACGGGGTCCATGTTCGAGCCGGTCGAGGACGAGCTGTTCGACCTGATCGTGAGCAACCCGCCGTTCGTCATCGCCCCCACGCGGGAGCTGACCTATCGCGAAGCGGGCGGCGACGGCTTCTGCCGCGACCTCGTACGCCGGACGCCCCGCCACCTCAACCCCGGCGGCCAGGCGCACTTCCTGGCCAACTGGCTGCACATCGAGGGCGAGGACTGGCGCGACCGCGTCGGCGGCTGGTTGCGCGAGACCGGTTGCGACGCCTGGGTGGTGCAGCGCGACGTGCAGGACCCGGCCGAATATGTCGAGTTGTGGCTCAAGGACGCCGCCCGGCAGGGCACCGAGGCCTATGCCGAGCACTACGACCGCTGGTTGGCTTGGTTCGACGAGCGCAAGGTCGAGGGAGTCGGGTTCGGCTGGATCACGATGCGCAACTCGGGCACGCTCGACCCCGTCGTACGCGTGGAGCACCTCGCCCACCAGGTCTCCCTGCCGGTCGGCGACTACGTGGACTCCGTGCTCGACGCCGTCGCCGCCGCGCATCGGGCCAAGGGGCTGGACGCCGCGCTCCTGCGTACCGCCGACGGGTTGCTGGACGAGCGCGTCGGCCTGCCGGGAGCCGAAGACCCCATCCGCATCGTGTTGCGCCAGACGCAGGGGTTGCGCCGCAGCAGGGAGGTCGGCACGGTGGAGGCCGCGCTGGCCGGCGTGTGCGACGGCGAGCTGGCTCTGGGGCCGCTGCTCAACGTGATCGCCGAGCTGGTCGGCGACGGCGAGATCCCCAACTCCGACGCGGTCAGGCCCTTGATCGCGGAGGGTTACTTCCTGCTTTAATCGGTCGTTGATTCGACGTTGACCGCCCGGGTGGAGGCTCTTGGCCAGGACACGGACCTGGGGGGTTCGAGGGCCGTGTCAGGTCCGGCCGGTCGTCTATGTGAGGCGGCTAGCCACTACGCGGAGCATCCGGATAACCGGGCCCCCTAGCGACGCGTGGTGGTAAGGACGACCGGCCGGGCTGAACACACGAGGCATTCGTGACTCCCTAAGGACAGCCTTGATCAACCATGTGTGGATGACACGTCTGGACGACGAGCTGTACTCAGGACTCGACGTCGACTTCTGTGACGGCGATGTTGTCGAGCAGGATCTTGAGGTCTCCGGCCTCGGGAGCGCCGAGTCTGGAGAAGATCTCGAAAGCCTGCCGTAAGCAGTCCAGGCTCCTCGTCGTGCTGCCCAGACCGCGCAGCGCCTTGCCGAGCACGGTGAGCGACAACGCCTCGCCGTACGGGTGGCCGATCTCGCGGGAGACCACCAGGGCCTGCTCGGCGTGGCGGACGGCGTCGGGGTAGCGTTCGGCGGCGATGAAGGTCTCGGCCAGCCGGGAGCACACCCGCTGCTCCCAGACCCGCTGCTTGCTGGCCCGGAAGAAGGCGAGGCACTCGGCGTGGTGGTGTACGGCCTCGGTGAGGCGGCCGACCCGGGACAGGACGACGCCGAGGTGGTAGCGGGCACGTGCGGTGCCGGCGCCGCTGCCGATCTCGGTGAAGATGGCCAGCCCCTTCTCCGCCGCCGCGATCGCGTCCTCGGGACGGCCCAGGCCCAGGTGGTCACGGGCCGAGTAGCTGAGGACCAGGGCCTCGCCGGCCGGGACGCCGTTCTCGCGGTAGAACCGCGTCGCCGCCTCGAACCAGGACAGGGCCTCGGTGTGGCGGCGCTGCCGGCCGACGACGACGGCCAGGGCGTTCAGCACCTCGCCGGTGACGATCTTCTCCGCGCGCGCCTGCGACAGCTCGTACACGGTCCTGAACTGCTCCTCGGCCTCCTTCAGCCGATTGCCCGCGAACAGGACCCGGCCCAGCACGTAGCGGGCCCGCAGCTCGCCGGGCGTGTCCCCGATGCCCTGCGCGGCGGCCAGCACCGCCCGGGTGCTCTGGTCGAACTCGCGCGTGTGCGTGCCCGACTCGAGCAGCGGCTCCATGGCCACCAGCAGGTCGGCGGCGGGCAGCAGTTGCTCGCTGGTGCGAGCGGAGGCGGCGGCCTGGTTGATGGTCGCGAACAGCGAGTCGCCCTCGGAGATCAGCCACGCCACGGCCTCGTCGGCCGAGGTGAACGTTCGCCCGCTGCCGACCACCACGAGGTTGCCCGGGATCATGCTGCCCTCGTAGGCCAGCCCGTGCGCGGACTGGGCCGAGGCCAGGTAGAAGCCGAGCAGCCGGCGCAGCGCCATCGTCTTGGCCTGGGGCCGCTCGCTCTTGTCCAGCACCCGGCGGGCGAACAGTTTGAGCAGGTCGTGGAAGCGGTAGCGGCCGGGCGCGGGCGCCTCCAGCAGGCTGGCGTCCACCAGGGACTCCAGCACCTCCTCGGCCTCGAACGCGCTCATCGACAACACGGCGGCCGCGGCCCCGGCGGAGATGTCGGGCCCGTTGGGCAGCGAGAGCAGGCGGAACGCGCGGGCCGAGGTGGGGTCCAGCTGTCCGTACCCGAGCGCGAACGTCGCCTCCACGGCCAGATTGCCCACGCGCAGCTCGTCGAGGCGCCGCTGCTCGTCGGCCAGCCTGGGCACGAGCGAGGCGACCGTCCACGAGGGCCGCGCGGCCAGCCTGGCGGCCACGATCCGCACCGCCAGCGGCAGGAACCCGCACGCGGCCACCACGTCCATGGCCGCGCCGTGCTCGGCCGACACGCGCTCGGCCCCGGCCACCGCCCCGAACAGCGACAGCGCCTCGCCCGGCTCCATCACGTCCAGGTCGATCAGCCTGGCCGACGGCAGGTCGGCCAGCTTGACCCGGCTGGTGACGATGGCCGCGCACCCGGGCGAGCCCGGCAGCAGCGGGCTGACCTGCTCGGCGTCGTGGGCATTGTCCAGCAGCACGAGGATGCGGCGCTCGGCCAGGATCGACCGGTAGAGCGCGGAGCGTTCCGAAAGGCCGTCGGGGATGACGTCCGGCGGGATGCCGAGCGCCCGCAGGAAGCCGCCGAGCGCCGACTCGGGCGCGGTCGCCTCGTCGGTGTAGCCGCGCAGGTCCACGTAGAGTTGGCCGTCGGGGAACACGTCGTCGGCCAGGTGGGCGACGTGCACCGCCAGCGCGGTCTTGCCGACGCCGCCGATGCCGGAGATGGCCACCACCGGCACGCCCTCGGCGGAGGACTGCGTGGACAGCAGTGTGCGCACGCGTACGGCGATTTCCTTGCGGCCCGTGAAGTCGTTGACGGCCGCGGGGAGCTGCGCGGGGCGCGGCAGCTCCAGCGCCGGCGGCTGCTCCTCCTCGTCGGCGGGCTCCTCCGCGGGAGCCTCGGCCGGAACGGGGGCGGCCAGCGTGGGGTCGGCGGCCAGGATGCGCTGGTGCAGCGCGGCCAACTCTGGACCCGGCTCGATGCCCAGCTCGTCGATCAGCGCCTCGCGCGTCTCGGTGAACACGTTGAGCGCGTCGCCCTGCTGCCCGCACCGGTAGTAGGCCAGCATGAGCTGGGCCCGCAGCCGCTCGCGCAGCGGGTGGTCGGCGGTCAGCGCGATCAGCTCGGAGACCACCTTCGCGTGGTTGCCCAGCTCCAGGTCCAGGTCCATGAGCGTCTCGATGACGCTGATGCGGCGCTCGATCAGCCGGTCGCGCTGGTGCTCGGCGTACGGCCCGACGGTCCCGGCCAGTGGCTCGCCCTCGAACAGCGACAACGCGGCCCGCAGGGCGCCCGCGGCGTCGGCCGGCCGGCCGGCCTTGCGCGCGACTTCGGCCCGCTGGATGCCGCGTTCGAAGCGGGTCAGGTCGAGCGCGTCGTCGGGCAGCCGTAACGCGTAGCCCCTGCCGATGGACGTGAGCAGCTCCGGGCGGGAACGGGCGGGCCTGTCCGGCTCGAGCACCGTGCGCAGCCTGGAGACGTAGGTGCGCAGCGCGCCCAGGGCCCGCGGCGGCGCGTCCTCGCCCCAGACGGCGTCGATCATCTCGTTGGGGGTGACCGCGTGGCCCTCACGCAGGAGCAGCATGCCGAGAATGGAACGCTGCAACGGGGTGCCCAGGTCGAGTTCCAGGCCATCACGCCACGCGCGGACAGGACCGAGGACGGCGAACCGCAGCCCGCCTTCAACGCTCTGACCAGCCATGCCGTCTATCTCCAAGCCAATGGAATGTTTTGTTACCAAATGATAGATCCATCGCTGCTCTCCACCTAGACCTGGGCTGATCGTTAACCGGGGCGTTGATCGGCCGTCAATCAGGTGTTGAACGCGCCCCTGGATGCTGATGGTCTGCTAGGCATGACTCAGACCGCGGGGGCGTGTCATGTAGAGCACATGGAGGCAGGAAAAAATACCGGCCCCGCCCAGGAAAGTTGGGCGGGGCCGTCGGGTGGACAGGTTCTCAGGCTGCCTCGACCAGTCCGAGCCTCATGACGAGCCGCTCCCGCACGGCAGGCCATTCGGAGTGCAGGATCGAGTAGAACGCGGTATCTCGGACCGTATTGTCGGCGCCTCGGCTATCCGCTCGCCGCACCCCGTCGAAGTGTGCGCCGAGGGCCTCGATGGCGGCTCGGGATCTGGTGTTTCGTATGTCTGCCTTCAGGGTGATGCGGTGGACGTTCCACGTCTCGAAGGCGTGCGAGAGCATGAGGAGCTTGCTCTCCCGGTTGACACCCGTGCCCTGGGCGCAGGCGCCCAGCCAGGTGTAACCGATGTCCGCCACGGACGGGGTCTCGCCCACCGCACCGCGTGTACCCGGTGGCCAGGGCATGGGGCCCTGCCAGTACTCCAGGTGCATGAGACGGGTGGCACCGACCACGCGGTCGGTGTTCAGCCACCGGATGGCGAAGGGCAACGAGCGGCCCTCCGCCTGCTCAGCCATGGCGGCCTCCACATAGGAGGCCATCTCGTCCCGGCCATCCGGGACACGAGTGAAGGCGTAAGTGGAGCGGTCTTCACTCGCAGCGGCGACCAGGTCATCGACCGCCGCCAGGCTGAGAGGTTCCAGGCGCACGGAGCGCCCGGACAGGGTGACAAGAGCGGGCATGAGCACATGATGGAGGGAACTCGGCGTGCACGTAACCAGGCAGTAAGCCCGATGTTTTGCCGCTTTCTGCGGACATGGTGTTTCCGCAGGTCAAAGGCCCCTTTTGCGGGGTGGTAAAGCGGCTCTTGGGGAAAGATTCGCCTAACCGTGACATGGCGTCGGGACGAGCGCGGGATGCCGTTCACTCACAGTGCCGTGACGCACCAAGGACAACTCTTTCAAGCCCATCGACAGGTGGTCGAGATTGGCCGCGATCCAGGGGAGTTGGAGGGGGTCGGTGCTGGTCAGGGCGGCCAGCCGCTCTTCGGTGGTCTCGCCGTAGAGCAGGCTCACCGCGACCCGCACCCTGGCCGCGGAGGGGTCGTCGCCGAAGGCGTGTCCCGGCAGGACGCCGATGCCGTGTTCCTCCAGCAGGATCTTGGTGATCTCGGCGGAGCCGCCGAGTCGCAGATGGCTGAGGTCGGGGTAGAGGTAGAACCCGCCCTGCGGGATGGGCACGCAGGCCCCGATCTCGGAGAACCTCTCGTGTACGGCTCTGGCGACCACGCCGTGCAACCGGCGGCTGCGCACGATGCGGTCGGTCAGCTCGCGAGGGTCGCTGAAGGCGTAGGCCGCGGCCTCCTGCACCGGCGCGGCGGGCGCCGACCAGATCTCGCTGGCCACCGCGAGCAGCTTCGTGCGCAGCGTGTGCCCGCCCTGGGGCAGCCTGGCCACGCCGATCCGCCAGCCGCCCAGCGCCAGGCTCTTGCTCAGTCCGGTGGTGATGATCGTGCGCTCGGGCGCCACCTCGGCCGGCGAGGTGTACGGCAGGGTCGGGTCGTGCATCAGGTCGCGGTAGATCTCATCCGAGATGATCATGAGGTCGAGCTCGCGGGCGACCTCGGCCAGGCGGCGTACGGTCTCCGGCGTGGCGAGCCGTCCCGTCGGGTTGTCGGGAAGCGTCACCAGCACCGAGCTGACGGTCCTGCCCTGGGCCCTGGCCAGCTGCACCTTGGCGGCCACCAGGTCCGGGTCGGGCACTCCGCCCTCTCCTGGCGGTGCGGGCACCAGGATGGGGCGGGAGCCGACCAGATCGGCCTGCGCGGCGTAGCTGACCCAGCTGGGCATGGGCAAGACGATGTCTCCGCCGATCGCCAGGAGCAGGCCGTACAGCAGTGACTTGCTGCCCGGTCCGCTGACGACCAGCTCGGGGTCGGTGATGAGCCCCCGTCGCGTCCAGTAGCCCGCTGCCGCAGTCCGGAGTCCGGACGCCCCCGCGACCGGCCCGTAGCCGTTGCGCTCTGATGCGGCGGCCAGCTTGTCGCGCAGCGCCGGGTGGACGGGCAGACCGGCCTCACCGAAGGCCAGGTGCAGCACGCGTTCCCCGGCGCGCCGTCTTCGCTCGATGTCCTCATTCGTGGCCAGAGTGGCGGACAGGGTTACTGTCATGTTTGTCACGTTCCCAGGGTGGTTGTATGAAGGCATCAGCACAAGCGAGGCTTTTTGTGGGTAGGCATAAGGAAGTCTGATGCTTGATTTGAGGCGTTTGGTGCTGATCTGCGAGTTCGCTCGTCGGGGCAGTATCGCGGCGACGGCGGAGTCGCTGGGGTACAGTCCGTCGGCCGTCTCGCAGCAACTCGTGGCGCTCGAACGCGAGACCGGCACGGCCCTGATCGACCGGACCGCGCGCAGCGCCGAGCTCACCGACGCGGGCCGCCGGCTGGTGGCGCACGCCGAGCGCATCCTGTCAATGGTCGAGGAGGCCGAGTCCGACCTGTCCGCCCACGCGGGCACTCCCGCGGGACGGGTGGTGGTCACCGCCTTCCCGACGGCGGCGGTGGCGTTCGCGCCGGCGCTCGCGCGCTCGTTGCGCCGCCACACGGAGCTGACGTTGCGGCTGGGGCAGAGCAGGTCGGGGCGGGGCATGCGGGAGGTGCAGTCGGGGGAGGTGGACATAGCGCTCGTCGACGACTGGTACGGCCGGGTGCGCGACAGCGAGAGCCTGCGGGTCTTCCCGCTGCTACGTGACCCGCTGGTGCTCGTCGTGCCCCGCAAGCACCGCCTGGCCGACCCCGAGGTGCCCTTGGACCTGCGCGAACTGCGGGACGAGTCGTGGATGGCGACGCCCGACGGCGAGCCCTCGCGGCTGGCGGTGGACCGGCTGCTCATGGACGTGGGCGGCACGCGGCCGACGCCGTGGGAGTTCGAGGGGCTGGGGACGATCCTCTCCCTCGTCGCCAAGGGCATCGGCATCGCCGCCGTGCCCGCGCTGGCGCTGGCCGCCGGGGTGCGGGGGCTGGCCGTGCGGCAGTTCCCCGGCAATCCGGTGGGGCGCGACGTGCACGCCGTCGCCCGCGGGTCCAGCGTCCACCGGCCGTCGGTCTCGGTGACGCTCCGGGCCATCCACGTGGCCGCCCGCTACATCGCCGCCGACCTGGATCCGGTACGCCCGGCGGACCGGGCCCGGGACGACCGGCCTGCCGAGGCAGATCCGCTCGCCGGGTGACCAGGCCGCGATAGCGTGTGCCCCTATGGCGCCGACGTACGAGATCGAGCACCTCCTGCTCGCGCAGCCGAGCACCCGCACGGTCGCGGGCATCGACGAGGTGGGACGCGGCGCCTGGGCGGGGCCCGTCACGGTGTGCGCCGTCGTCACGGACCTGTCCGAGCCGCCGCCCGGCCTGACCGACTCCAAGCAGCTCTCCGCCGCCCGGCGCGCGCCCCTCGCCGAGCAGCTGACCTCCTGGGCGGCGGGGATCGGCTACGGCGAGGCCACGCATGCGGAGATCGACACGCTCGGCATGACCGAGGCGCTGCGCCGGGCCGCGCGGCGGGCACTGGACTCGTTGCCGCTGCGCCCGGACGCGGTGATCCTCGACGGCAAGCACGACTACATCGGCGTTCCCTGGCCGGTGCGCCTGGAGATCAAGGGGGACGCGGCCAGCGCCTCGGTCGCGGCCGCTTCCGTGCTGGCCAAGGTCAGGCGCGACGCGTACATGGGGACGATCGGGTGCGACGAGTACGGCTTCGCCGAGAACGCCGGCTACCCGTCACCCGTGCACCAGGAGGCCCTGGCCCGCCTCGGACCCACCCGGCATCATCGGCTTTCGTGGTCCTACCTGGACGACCTGCCTCAGTGGCGGCACCTGAAGCGCCATCGGGATCCGCTGGCGGGTGAGGGGCAGGCCAGCCTGTTCGGTTGAATCGGCGCGACCGGCTCGGCCACCATTAGCTAAATGCGAATCGGCGTCTTTGTCATCGCGGCGCGATTTCCCGGCCAGGAATCCGGGAGGGTGCTGGCCAATGCGGTTGAGCTCATTGTGGCGGCGGAAGAGGCGGGGTTCGACGACGCCTGGATAGCCGAGCACCATTTCATGTCGTACGGCGTGTGCCCCTCCGCCACCACCCTGGCGGCGGTCGCCGTCGGCCGGACGGCGCGGATTGGGCTCGGCACGGCCGTGAGCGTGTTGTCCACCCAGCATCCCGTGGCGCTGGCCGAGCAGGCGGCCATGTTGCACCATCTGTCGGGCGGGCGGTTCACGCTCGGGGTCGGCAGGGGCGGGCCGTGGGTGGATCTGGAGGTGTTCGGGACCGGGGTCGAGCGGTTCGAGCGGGGGTTCGGGGAGTCGCTCGATCTCCTGCTGGACGCCCTGTCCGCGGATCAGGTCTCCGCTGACGGGGAGTTCTTCCGGTTCAGGGAGGTGCGGATGGTGCCCGGGGCCCGGCTGCGGCCCGTGGTCGCGTGCACCTCGGAGGCGACCGTGGGGGTGGCGGCGGCGCGCGGGTTGCCGATGTTGCTGGGCATGCACATCGGGGACGCGGAGAAGGCCGCCCTGGTCGCGGACTACGCGGCTCGCGGGGGGACGTCCGGTGGGCATGTGGCGGCCGGGGTCGCGTACGTGGGCGACTCGACGGCGCAGGCGGTGCGGGAGCTCAAGGAGTCGATGCCCGCGTGGCTCGGGCCGGGGCTGGCGGGGTATGTGGCGGTGGACGGGCGGCCGCGGGCGTCACGAAATATCCCGGCTTATGTGGATTTGTTGGCTCGGATCCACCCGGTGGGGTCGGCCGAGCATTGTGCCGGGACGCTGCTTCGTACCTCGGAAATTACCGGAATTGAGCGGTTTATTCTGATGGTCGAGGGGATGGGAGAGCATCGGCGGAACTTGGAGAATATACGGCGATTTGGGGCTGAGGTGTTGCCGTTGTTGTCCGGGTAAGCCAGGCGAGCCGGGCGGGGCCCGGCTCGCCGGACGGGTTCAGCAGTCCACCAGCTCCGGTTTCTGGTTGAGGATTTGCGCTCTCGGGGTGACGAAGTCGAGCAGGGCCTTGGTGGCCGCCGGGTCGAAGACGGCGACCCGGTGGCAGTTCTGGAAGGCCAGCCGCACCTCGAAGTGGCGCTCCAATGCGCCGCGCATCGAGTCGCTCGCCAGGCAGCGCAGGAGCTGGCCGCGGGCCTCCTCCGACGGCGGTGGCACCTGGTTGTCCGCGAACTCGGCTCCGGTCTGCTCGCGCTGCTCGACCAGCTCGCTGATCAGCGACCACGCGTAGGGGAGCGAGTCGCGGACGCACGCCAGGAAGGCCGCGTCGTCCACGTCACCGGCTCTGGCCTGGTCGAGCAGATCGTTCGGAACGGTCAGCGACATGCTGTCTCCTCTCGGAATGGGATCAATTTGACGCTAAGCGGGGATTCGGGGGCGCTCCAGATGCCTGGAGGGGGACAGTCGTGTGGTCAGGGGCCGTACACGAAGTCCGGGTCTATCTGCTCGGACAGGTCGGCGCCGGTCCTGTCGTTGCCCCACGCTCGGGCGTTGCGCAGGTGGAACTCCACGGTCTGGCGGCCGAAGCGCTCCCAGTCCTTGTCCTGCTCATCGAGGGTTTTGCGGAGCACGGCCAGCGCGTCGGCGTTGGCCGGCTCCAGGTCGTCGAGCGTGAAGTGGCGGCCCTGCTCCATGGCGCGGACGGCGGCCGAGTGCTCCATCCAGGTGAGCAGGTCGTCACCTACGTGCTCGCGCAGGAAGTCGACGTCCGAGGCGCCGTGCACCTTGTTGCCGATCACGGCGAGCGCGACGTCGTAGCGGGCGGCGTAGTCACGGTACTGCCGGTAGACGCTCACGCCCTGCCTGGTCGGCTCGGCGACGAGGAACGTCAGGTCGAAGCGGGTGAACAGGCCCGAGGCGAAGGAGTCGGCCCCGGCGGTCATGTCCACCACGACGTATTCGCCGGGGCCGTCGACCAGGTGATTGAGCAGCAGCTCCACCGCGCCGACCTTCGAGTGGTAGCAGGCCACGCCGAGGTCGTCCTCGCTGAACGGGCCGGTCGCCAGGAGGTGCAGCCCTTCGGGGGTGGTGAGCGCGTAGGGGTCGGCGGCCAGGTCGGCGAAGCTCAGCAGCGTGGAGCCGCGGCCCGGCGGGGTGGTCTTGACCATGGCGTCGGCCGACGGGATGCGCGGGTTGGCGCCGCGCAGGCGGTCCTTGATCTCGGTGAGGTGGGCGCCGAGCGGCTCGGGCTGGCGGTCGAGGCCGAGCACGAGGGCCAGGTGCTGGTTGATGTCGGCGTCCACGGCGACCACCGGCCCGCCCTGGCTCGCCACGTGTCTCGCGAACAGCGCCGACATCGTCGTCTTGCCGCTGCCGCCCTTGCCGACGAACGCCACTCTCACGGCGCCTCCCACCGAGTATGAAAACCGTTCCCGTTCTCGTCGGTCACCATCATGCCACAATCGGTGCATGAATGATGTTGAGTTGGCGCGGGCGGTACGGCTGCGCGAGGAGGGCAGGCACGAAGAGGCGCGGGAGTTGCTGGTCGCGCTGGCGAAGCGGCATCCCGACGACGCCGAAGTGGCCTATCAGGCGGCCTGGGTGCACGACTCGCTCGGGCTTGAGGCCGAGGCGGTGCCCCACTACGAGCGGGCGCTGGCGGGGCAGGGGTTGGACGCCGCCCATCGGCTGGGGGCCTTCACCGGGCTCGGGAGCACGTTCCGGGGGCTCGGGAGGGTCGGTGAGGCGTTGGAGACGTTCGAGCGGGGGTTGCGGGAGTTCCCCGGGGACGCCGGGTTGCGCACGTTCATGGCGATGGCGCTGCACAACGCCGGGCGTTCCGGGGAGGCGGTGGCCACGTTGCTCAAGGTCGTCGCCGAGTCGGACAAGGGGGGTGCTTACCGGCGGGCCATCGAGTATTACGCCGACAATCTGGACGAGACGGTCTAGCCGCAGGTCGCGTCCAGGCTGATCGGGTTGTCCGGGCTCTGCGTCGCCGCCGGGGTCCGGACGTCGGTGGCGGGCTTGGGCTGGCGGGCGTCCAGGGCCTCGGCGACCTTGCGGCGGATGAGGTGCCAGTCGGGGTCGGCCGTGTTGATCAGCGGCGGTACGAAGCTGAGGCTGCGCATCTTGGCGCCCTTGACCTTCTGGGCCAGCTCCACGACGGCAGGCAGGACTTCCTGCGGGATGTCGGTGGAGATGGTGCGTTTCGTGGCCGCGGCCAGCTGTTCGAAGCTGTTGAGCACGGTCATCGGGTTCGCCTGCTTGGCGACGGCGTTGAGCAGGCACTTCTGGCGTCCCATGCGGGCGTAGTCGTCGCTGTCGGTGCGGGACCGGCCGAACCAGAGGGCTTCCGAGCCGGTCAGCTTGCGGGTGCCCGCCGGGAGCAGGCCCTCGCGGTAGCGGCCGTACACGATGGGCTGCTTGATGGTGACCCGCACGCCGCCCATGGCGTCGATCATCTGCGCGAAGCCCCTCATGTCTACCAGGGCGTAGTAGTGGACGGGGATGCCGAGGATGTCGCTGACGGTCTGCTTGATCAGGGCCGGGCCGCGTTTGCCCTTCTGCACGCCGGGCACCAGGTCGGGGTGGTCCTCGCCGAACTGGAAGATCTCGTTGAGCAGGCCGGGGGTGTCGGGGCCGCTGCCGGTGAAGCCGGCGGGGAAGCGGTTCCTGGCCGGGCCGGCGGGGAGCTGGACCCGCTGGAGGTTACGCGGGAGGCCGAACAGGGTGGTCGCGCCGGTCTTGGTGTCCACGCTGGCCACGGTCACGCTGTCGGTACGCACGCCGGGCCTGCCGGGCGCCGAGTCCCCGCCGAGGAGCAGGAAGTTGACCCGGTTAGCGCCGTTCCACGGGTCCGTGGCCAGGATCGGGGAGCCGTTGGAGCTGGGGAACAGGGTGTTCACGACGTCGCGTGACAGGTAGGTGAGCCTGGTGGCGTAGGCGGTGGGGGCCAGGATGAGCGCGCACAGGGCGACGGTCAGCGTCGTGGTCAGGAAGCGGCCGATCGTGTCCGAGCGCGGGGGGCGTACCAGGAGGAAGGACCAGACGATCACGCTGGTCCAGGCGAGGGCGATCACCACCAGCGCGACGGTGAGCACGATGAGCCAGCGGGGCTGGACCGCCAGCGACAGCAGGTGCGAGCTGTACGCGGTGAACAGCACGAGGATGCCGGCGATCATCAGGAGGTAAGCAGCCATGAGGGCTACGCCGGTCTTGCGGCGGTCGGTGGCCAGATGCGCCACTCCCCACAGCACGGTGGAACTTACTGTCAGCACGATGCTTGCTCCGAGTCCAAATCCATGGTCTTTTCCCTTCATGCCTGGTCAAACCCCCGCTGCTGGACCATTCACGTCACATTAGTAATGCGTTGTGCGTGTTTGACGGTGTGAAGGGGAAGGGTTTGGTCAATTCCCTACCAAGAGCTCCTTGAGATATAACGTGAATATGGGCAAGCGACACGGTAGCTACGGGTTCGACGCACCCTGGGCGCTGGCCGGTTTGCTCTTCGGAGCGATCGTGCTGGTGGGTCTGGCGGTGATCTCGTTCGCCGTCGACATCCTGGCGGCGGGCGTCGCCTTCCTGTTCGGCGGGCTCTACACGCTGGCCAGCGCGGCCAGCTACCTCTACACGACGCGGCGCGGCAAGTTCGCCGTCTGGGCGGCCGAGCTGGAACGGCTGGAGGGCGACGAGCGGCTGCTCGACCTCGGCTGCGGCCGGGGCGCGGTGCTGCTGCTCGCGGCCGGGCGGCTGGAGAAGGGCCGGGCGACCGGCGTCGACCTGTGGCGCTCCAGGGACCAGTCGGGCAACGAGGAGCCGGTGACCAGGGCGAACGCCGAGGCCGAGGGCGTCTCCGGCCGCGTTGAGCTGGTGACGGGCGACATGCGCGACCTGCCGTTCGAGGACGGTTCGTTCGACGTGGTCGTGTCGAGCCTGGCCATCCACAACATCTCCGACGCCGAGGGGCGGGCGGAGGCCGTACGCGAGGCGCACCGGGTGTTGCGGCCCGGCGGGCTGATGCTGGTCGCCGACTTCCAGCACACGCCCGCGTACGAGGCCACGTTGCGCGAGTTCGGCGTGATCGACATACGGCGGCGCGACCTGGGCTGGCGGTTCTGGTACGGCGGGCCGTGGTTCGGCACGGTGATGCTGGAGGCCAGGAAGCCTTCCCGGTAAGAACGTTTGGCATGCTGGCAGCCGTGACCGAATCGCCGGGCAAAGTGCTCTACCTCATCGTCTGCGCGGCCGGGCCGGCTGCCGAGGTCGGTCGCCTCGTCGGCCTGGCGCAGGAGGAAGGGTGGATCGTGCAGATCGTCGCCACTCCCTCCGCGCTCGACTTCATCGACGTGGCGGGGCTGGAACGGCAGACCGGGCGTCCGGTCCGCAGCCAGTACCGCAAGCCGTACGAGCCGAAACCGCCCCGAGCGGATGCGATCATCGTCGCGCCCGCCACCTACAACACGATCAACAAGTTCGCTCAGGGCATCGCCGACACCTATGCCTTGGGCGTCCTGGCCGAGGCTCCCGGGCTCGGCATCCCTGTCGTCGTGCTGCCCTTCGTCAACAGCGCTCTGGCCGCTCGCACAGCCTTCCGGCGCAGCGTCGAAGAGTTGCGTGCTGATGGCGTGTGCGTGCTTTTCGGCCCGGGGCAGTTCGAGCCGCACGAGCCGAGCTCCGGGGCCGACCGCTTCGATTCCTACCCCTGGAAACGGGTACTGGCGGAACTCGCTGGACGGGACTCATAGTCAGGATATTGCGCCTGACACCGTGTCAGGCGGTATGCCAGGATGTGCCGACTTTCAGGGAGGAACATCGTGGCTATGGCTGGGCGGATCGACGAGATCCTGCGTTCGGGCAAGGCTCCCAACCTGCACGGTCTCGTGGTGATGCGGGGCGGGAACGTCGTTCTGGAGCGCTACGGGGCCGGGGTGGATCATCGGCTGGGCGAGTCGCTCGGGCACGTCGAGTTCGATCGGGACACGCTGCACGACATCCGGTCCGTTTCCAAGAGTGTGGTGGCGCTCTTGTACGGCATCGCCCTGGGGGAAGGGCTGGTGCCGGAGCCGGGTGCGGGATTGGTGCGGCAATTTCCGGAATATCAGGATCTGGAGCGGGCTCATCTCACCATCGAGCATGCCCTGACCATGACGCTCGGGCTCGACTGGAACGAGGACGCGCCCTACACGAGCCCGGCCAACAGCGAGATCGCGATGGAGCTGGCCCCCGACCGATACCGGTACGTCCTGGAGCGGCCCGTCATCGAGGAAGCCGGGAAGCGGTGGCTCTACTGTGGCGGGGCGTCGGCTCTGATCGGCGGGATCATCGCCCGCGGGACGGGGAGCCCGCTGGCGGAGTACGCCAAGACCGCGCTCTTCCAGCCGCTCGGGATCGGTGACTTCCAGTGGAGCAAGGGGGAGGACGGGCTGGCGATGGCCGCGGCCGGGTTGCGGCTGCGGCCGATCGACCTGGCCGCCATCGGTCAGCTGGTGCTCGATGGCGGCCGGGGCATCGTGCCCGGTGAGTGGATCCAGGAGGTGGTCCGCCCGCGGGTGCTGATCGCGGACGGGTTCGAGTACGGCTACCAGTGGTACGTGAGCACCGGTGAGCGCCGCTGGGTCGAGGGCATCGGGAACGGCGGGCAGCGCTTGCTCGTGGCGCCCGATGAGCAGTTGGTCGTGGCGATAACGGCCGGCGAATACGACGAAGAGACGGTCAGCGCGACGGCCGTGCTCGAAGCGGTCCTCGGCGGCTAAGGAATGAGCAGGATCCGGCCCTCGGCCGCGCGGTTCTCCACGAGGCGGTGGGCTTCGGCGGCCTCCTCCAGCGGCAGTGTGCGATCGATGTACGCGCTGCTGCGCCCGGAGGCGAGCCTGGCCAGCATCGCCGGGAAGTGCGTTCCGAACACCTCCCCCGACCAGCCAGGACCGCTGCAGCCGATGATCGTCACCCCGCGTTCCATGAGATCGGCGGCCGTGACCGCGGCGGGCTCCCCGCTCAGCAGCCCGTAGTACAGCATGCGGCCGGAGCCTGGCGTGAGGTGGTCGAGCACGCGCCTGGCCGACGCCCCGCCGACGGACTCGAAGACGACGTCCACGTCGGGCAGCTCGCCGGGCCACTCGGGGGAGCGGTGGTCGATCACGAGGTCGGCGCCCATCGTGGCGGCTCGGTCCCGTCTGGCGTCGGAACTGGCCGTGGCGATCACCCGGCCGGCCCCGAACTCCTTCGCATGCCGTACCAGATAGCTGCCCACCGAGCTGGTGCCCGCCTCCACCAGCACGGTTTCCCCGCCGTCGAGCCGCGCTCTGTGCAGCAGGGCCAGGGCTATCGCGCCGGGCGCCGCCGCGGCCAGCGCCTCCGCCGGGGCCACGCCGTCAGGCACCGGGCACGTCAGGGCGGCCGGGAGCGCCACGTACTCGGCGTACGACCCGACGCCGCCGGTCACCCCCACCAGCGTGCTCCCGAGCAGGTCCCGGTCCACTCCTTCCCCCACCTCCAGCACCTCGCCGGCCGCCTCCGCGCCGATCACCGCGGGCAGCGACAGCGGGAACGGCAGCGCACCCGCTCTGATCCGTGTCTCGGCGTAGCTGACGCCAATGGCCTGCGCGCGGATGAGGACCTGGCCCTCCCCTGGGCGCGGGCGTGGCAGGTCCGTCACCTTGAGCTGCTCCGGGCCGCCTGTCTCGGTCAGGACGATCGCACGCATGCGTAGACTCCTTCAAGTGAACCGATGGTCCAGTTAATATATGGACCACTGGTCAAGTTTGTCCATGGGAAAGAATGTCCGGATGGAACGTCGAGAGCGGGCCGACGCCGCGCGCAACAGGCAGGCAATCCTGCGGGCGGCCGAGGAACTGCTGCGGCGGCACCCGCCCGAGCAGGTCTCCGTCGAGCGCGTGGCCGCCGCCGCCGGGGTGGGCAAGGGGACGGTGTTCCACCGGTTCGGAAGTCGTTCGGGGCTCATGCTTGAGCTCATGACCGAGCGGGCGCGCGAGCTGGAGCAGGCCGTCGCCGAAGGACCGCCGCCGCTCGGCCCGGGCGCCGAGCCGATCGAACGGCTGCTCGCGTTCTTCGCGGCGGTGGCGGCGCTGGCGGCGCGCAACGGGAACCTCATGGCGGCGCACGAGCACGCCATGGTCACCAGGAAGGCCGCCGAGCAGCCCAGGGAGGCCAATCCGATCTACCTGTTCTGGCATCGGCACGTGTCCGGGCTGATCAGCGAGGGGCGGCCGGACGTGGATGCCGAGCAGATCGCTCACATGTTGCTCGGCACGCTGCACATGGAGCCGATCGCTAGCCAGTTGCGGGCGGGGGAGTACGAAAGGACCGCCGCCGGCTTCGCCGTGCTGGTCAAGGGGCTGCTCAGCGGGGGAGGTGGCTGATCGCCTGGTGGAAGGCGGCGACGGCCGCCCTGATCGCCGGGTGCTCGCCGTACCCCCTTCTGAAGGCCGCCAGCGTGCGGCGGCTCAGGGGCAGGCGGGTGAGGTGCACTCCCGGCGGCGGGCTGGTCGCCGCCAGACGTGGTACGAGCGCGACCCCCTGACCGGCCGCGGCGAAGGCCAGTACGGTGTCGAAGTCGTCGATGTGATGCCGCACCAGCGGCTCGAACCCGGCCGCCTGGCACGCCCTGATCGCCATCGTGTGGCAGAGGGTGCCGGGCTTGTTCGTGATCCACGCGTCGGCGCGGGCGGCGCTGATCGACGGGCGGTCGGTCAGGTACATCGGCTCGCTGAACAGCGGCTCCGTCTCGATGGACGGGTCGGTCACCGGGGGCACGAAGTCGTACTCGTGCACGAGCGCCACGTCCAGCTCCCCCGCCCGCAGCGCAGCCGAGACGTCGGCGGGGTCGATCTCGGCCACCATCGGCTCCAGCCCGGGGTGCGCGCCGGTCAGGTGGGCGAGGGCGGGCGGCAGGAGCACGCGGGCCGCCGTCGGGAACGCGCCGATCCGCAGCGGCCCGGAAGGCCCGCCGCGCGCGGCGGCGAGGGCCGCCGAGGCGCGTTCGAGTTGTTCGAGTACGGCCTGGGCGTGCTCGACCAGCAGGAGCCCGGCGGGCGTCAAGGTCACGGTGCGGCCCGTACGCTCCAGCAGGGGCACGCCCGCCTCCCGCTCCAACGCGCTGAGCTGCTGGGAGACGGCGGACGGCGTGAACGTGACCGCCTCCGCCACGGCCGCGATCGTGCCGCGCCTGGCCAGTTCGCGGAGCAGGTGGAGTTTGCGTGGATCGAGCATAAGCTCAGCTTACGTTGAAGCGAAGAAATCCGTGCTGGACCTAACGTGTTCCGAGGGGGCACGCTCGAAGCATGTTGAGAGGAATCCACGTACCGCTGGTCACCCCGTTCGACTCGGCCGGAGAGGTGGCCGTGGACGCGATCGAGAAGCTCGCCCACCACGTGCTCGACCAGGGGGCCGCCGGCCTGGTCGCGCTCGGGACCACCGGGGAGGTGGCCGCGCTCGAACCCGGGGAGCGGGCGCGGGTGATCGAGGTCTGCGCGCGGATCTGCGCGGAGCGGCAGGCGTTGCTGACGGTGGGGGTGACGGGAAACGACACGCGTTCGACGGCTCGGGCGCTGCGCGAGCTGCCTCAGGGGGTCGGGGCGGCGCTGGTGACCGTTCCGTACTTCGTCCGGCCTGGTGAGCGCGGTGTCGTCGCCCACTTCGAGGCGCTGGCGGACGAGACGCCGGTGCCGCTGGTGATCTACCACATTCCCTACCGGACGGGACAGGCGGTCGGCGCCGCGACGTTGCGGCGGCTGGGGGCGCATCCGATGATCGCCGGGGTGAAGTACGCGGTCGGCGGGATCGATCAGGACACGGTCGAGCTGCTCGGGGAGCTGCCCGACGGGTTCGAGGTGGTGGGTGGTGACGACGCGTTCGTGTCGCCGCTGCTGGCCCTGGGGGCTGTCGGTGGGATTCTCGCGTCCGCGCATCTGGAGACCCGCAGCTTCGTCGAGCTGGTGGACGCCTGGCACGCCGGCGACGTGGGGCGGGCCAGGGCGCTCGGGCACCGGCTGGCCAGGCTGTCGGCCGCGCTCTTCGCCGAGCCGAACCCCACCGTGATCAAGGGCGTGCTGCACGCCCAGGGCCTGATCCCGACCCCGGACGTACGGTTGCCGCTGGTGCCGGCCAGTCCCGCGGCGGTGTTCAACGGTCTCTGATCGCGGAGCCCACTTCGCCCACCCGGTCCGCCAGCAGGCCGATCGCGCCCACCGCCCGGGTCATCGGGTCGTCCTCCGCGCCGCCCAGCGCCCTGGCCCTGAGGTAGGCGGTCTTGACCGCCGCCCAGCGTTGGGCCTGGTCTGGGGTCAGGCGGCCGCGCAGCTCGGCCAGCTTGAGCAGGTTGGCCTCGGCGTCCGTGGTCAGGGTCTGCGCCTCGCCCAGGTAGTGATCGTCGATCACCGCTTCGAGCTCGGCGTCGTTCATGGCGGGGACGATGCGTTCGGCCAGCTTGTTCATGTTCCGGTACGAGCCCTGCAGCCGGTACGGGGGCTCGGTACGGGCGGCGTCGGACTGGGCGGCCGAGGCGATGTACGCCTGGTTGTTGGCCAGCACGACCTCCTGGACGCGGACCAGCTTGGCCAGCACGCTGAGGATCTGGTCCAGCTCCGGCTTGGTGTAGGGGTGCTGGAGCTGGTCCGGCCTGACCGTCGTGTCGCCCTTCCCGAGCCGTACCAGGAGCTCCACATCGGACCGGTCGCGGCCGGAGAGGGGGGCGAGGACGGGGTTGGAGGTGAGGGCGTTGTCCACATAGCTCAGGGCGAACAGGTCGTCCTTGCCCGACAGCACGTCGCCCAGGTTCCACACGTCGGCCCGGTTGGCCAGCATGTCGGGGATGCGGAACCGGCGGCCCGACTCCGTGTACGGGTTGCCCGCCATGCACACCGCGAACCGCTTGCCGCGCAGGTCGTACGTGCGGGTCCGGCCGTTCCAGACGCCTTCGATGCGGCGCTGGGCGTCGCACAGGGAGATGAACTTCTGCAGCAGCTCCGGCGAGGTGTGCTGGATGTCGTCCAGGTAGAGCAGTGTGTTGTTGCCCGTCTCCAGCGCGAACGAGATCTTCTCCACCTCCTGCCTGGCCGTCGCGTCGGGCGCGTCCGCCGGGTCCAGCGAGGTCACCTCGTGGCCCAGCGCGGGGCCGTTCACCTTGACGAACACCAGGCCGAGGCGGCTGGCGACGTACTCCATCAGGGTCGTCTTGCCGTAGCCGGGCGGTGAGATGAGCAGCAGCAGGCCCATCTGGTCGGTGCGCTTATCCGCGCCCGCCGCGCCGAGCTGCTTGGCCAGGTTGTCGCCGATCAGCGGCAGGTACACCTCGTCGAGCAGGCGGTTGCGCACGAAGGCGCTCATGACCTTGGGCTTGTACTCCTCCAGCCGCAGCCGGTGCCGCTCGGCCTCGACCAGCTCGCCCCTGCGGCGCTGGTAGGCGCGGTAGGCCGGGACCCGCTCCTGCCTGAACCCGCGCGTCCTGGTGAGGAGCTCGTCGAGCCTGATCTCCAGCTTGCGGTCGTGGATGCGGGGGTGGGTGCCGAGCAGGCCGTCCACGGTCTCGCTCGTGGCGGCGCTGGACTCGTGGCGGGGCAGGTCGCACAGCTGTACGGCGATCGCCTCGGTCGTCTCCGGGCCCTGGTGATAGGCGGCCATCCAGGCCTGGGCCAGCTGGAGGCGCTCGGGAAGGGGCACGGCCTTGAGGTCCTCCTCGAACTCGCGCACTTTCGCCGGCCCCAGGGTTTGCCGGAACCCGTCGAGCACGTCCCGCGCCGCCTTGCTCGTCACGAATCCGAACGGGTTACTCCCGAGCTCCTCGATGAGGTACTCGCCGGCCGCCGTCCCCGGGAGGCTTGCCATGAACCCCGCGATCAAGGCACCTAATTCTTCGGCCAGCGAGTCGAGGGCAGGCGCGCTCCCGAAGACCGTCCGCGCCCGGATCAGCGACCCGGCCCGGGTGGTCAATGTTTTACGTGAAACCTCGTCCAGCCCGAACGCCCAGAACAGCTGGGCCGCCGCCCGCACCTCGGCCGGATAGCGCAGGAGCCCAGCGCCCTCACGCAACCGCACCAAAGCCTCCAGAATGACCGTGGCGTCGTGGTCGTGGACCCCGCGTTCGTAGCCCTCGTCGTACCGGGACTCGGCGGCCTGGCGGACGAGGTCGGCGAGCGGCGCGCCGGCCGTGACCGAGTCCAGGAGCGACGCGGCCAGGTGCTCGGCGCGGTAGACCTCCGGGGTCTCCGAGACCAGGAGCTGGTCCCAGAAGGGCCGCGTGTCGGCGAAGGATGCGGGAACCGGAGACCGGTAGTCCGTGCCCGTGATCGCGAAGTACATCGAGCTGTCGTGCGGCACCAGCGTCAGATCGATGGGCTGGGTGTTGACGGCGAAGCGGTGGTGGCCGAGCCGCAGGGTCTCGCCGCCGTCCGAGAACAGGTCCTGGCGGTCCCGGAGTGCCCGACCGGCCTCCTGCTGGGCCGACTTGACGCGGCCCGCCAGCTCCTCCGCCCGTACCGCGTCCCCGAGGGTACGCAGCTCGTTGGCCGCCGAGCGGACCTTGGCCACCATCGGGTCGGTCGCGAAGTACGTGTTGACCTCGTCCAACGAGGCCAGCGAGGCGAGGCGGCGGGTGACGCTGCCCAGGACGCGTTCGGCGGAGGCGAAGAGGCGGTCGGCGCGCCGGGCCAGGGCGTCGAGCTGGGTCTGCTTGCGGGCCGAGAACGCCTCGTACACGTCCTCCCGCTTGGCCGTGAGCTGCGCCGCGAAGTCGTCGAACTCGCCGAACCGGGACTCCAGGTTCTCCAGCTGGAGCATCAGTCGTCCGAGTTGCTCGTCGCATTTCGCCGGAGTGTCGGCCATCGCCAGCGCGCCCGTGATGGCCTGGCCCAGCAGGGCGAACTCGGCGGCGAAGGCCGCCCGGCCCTCCGTTCCGAGCAGCTCGCGACGGCGGCCGTCCAGGACGGCCCTGGCCCGGTTCACCCCGGCGAGCACCTCGGCGATCCGGCCCAGGATGGAGGTGCGCACGGTGGCGTCGGCGATGTCCAGCGAGCCGACCACCTCGGTCACCACCTCCAGCCCCTCCGCCTGGTCGGCCAGCCGGTCCGTGACCGGGGCGGCCTCGGCGACCGTGGCGATGGCGGCCGCGTCGGCGGCGAGTTGTTCGACGGCGGCGTGGTAGGCGGTGAACGCGTCCGCGCCCTCCAGGAAGGCCACCGCTCGCTGGCCCACCGAGGCGAGTTCCGACGTCACGGACTCGGCCAGGGAATCCAGGGCGGCGAGGTCGATGTAGCGGACCTCGCGCGATGTCACCAGGCGGCCCTGGGCCCGGCGCAGCGTGGCCAGGGTGGTGACCCAGGCGTCGGCGGTGTCCGGATTTTCGGCATTGGCCTGGCGTACCAGCTGGGTGGTCTCCTCCACCGCCGTGGCGAGCGTCTGGGCGGCCTGGCGGGTGAGCTGCTCGACGTTCTCGTACTCGTCGAGGACCTGCTCGGCGGTGGCGCGTACGTCGGCGAGCGGCGCGCGCAGCCCGTGCTCCCCGAGCCAGTGATAAGAGTCGAAGGCCCGCGTGCAGGCGGAGATCAGCCCCTCGAACGTGCCCGCCGAGGGCGCCATCTCCTCGATCATGCGGGACACGGACAGGCAGTCCGAGATGCCGCGCACCAGCTCGGCGTTGCCGATGCGCTCCAGCGGCCCCGTTCCGGCGGGCTGGGCGGCGGCGTAGGTGTCGGAGACGTACGGGGTCTGCCACACCTGCATCGGGTGGACCCTGGTCGGCTCCTCGGAGGTGGCGCGGAACACCACCATCGTGCCGTCGTCGAACAACGAGTACCCGTGGCAGACGATGGGGTTGGCCACCTCCTTCCTGATCACGTTGTACGGCAGCAGCAACGAGCGCCCGTCACCCGTGGCGTGGAAGACGTACAGGACGTCCTCCCCGTTGGGCGAGCGCACCACCCGCTCGAACTCCAGGTCCGCCACGTCCGTGTCGAACGTCTTGCTGACACCCGTCGTCAGGTAGTAACCCCCGGGGAAGATCAGCCCCTGGTCCTCGGGGAGGCGCTGACAGGCCTGGCCGATGCCGTCGAGCCGCACGACGGCCTTGGTGCGGGTGTTGAAGACCAGGTGGCGCCAGCCGGTTTCCTTGTACGGCCTGATCCGCATGAGGATGAGCGGCCTCACGCGGGCGTACTCGACGTCGGCGTCCGCGAGGCTCTGGAGGGGCTCGGCGACCGGCTCGGCGTAGATTCCGGCGCCGGTCTCCGTGTTGTCCTCGATCTTGATGGTGAGGTCGCCCCCGACCGTTTCGACGAACACCTCGCCGCCGATGGAGATGTGCGGGTGGCGGCCGAGGATGTGGTCGTCGCGGGTGGTCGGCGTCCACTCGAAGTCGTGGGACGGGGGGAAGGTGTGGTCCCGCTCCCCCCTGTTGTCCTGATATTTCGGGACTCCGCCGTTGCTGACCGTCCACCGGAGCACCCGCAGGTCCGCGGGACCCGTCTGGAAGACCGCCAGCAGCTTGCCCTCCACCCGCCTGAGCTGCTGCAGCCGCGTCTCCTTGTAATAGCGGTAGAGCTCGGCGAAGTCCTTCCTGAACGCCGGGTCCTCCAGCGTCTCCAGCTTGTCGGCGTCGAACCTGAAGGCGTCCCCGTCCCTGGAGAACCGGTGCACCGCGAACACGTCCGCCACCGTCGTCTCCGGCTTGAGCCCGATGAAGACGTTGTAGCCGAACAACATCACGTCACCTAGGGAGACGATGTCCCTGGGGACGCAGTTGTTCTCGGTCCGGATCCGCTCGGTCCCCAGCAGCCGCAGCTCCGCGCCGCCGAACACGCGCAGCCGCTCCTGGTTGACCGCCTCGGCCGCCGCCGCGAGGGTCCTGGCCTGGGCCTGGAGCCGGTTCCTGAGGACCTCGTACGTCCCCGCCTCCAGCTCCGCTTCGACCACGTTCACTTCGCTCCGGCCAGCGCGGCCACCGGCGAGTCGGCCACGCCCAGCCGGCGGGCCGTCTCCAGCAGCTCGCCCAGCGCCGACGACTGCGGGCCGCCGTCCTGGATGAGCCGCATGAGCAGGGCGGACACGGTCAGGTTCTTGATGTCCTCGGTGCGCACGCCGCCGACCACGCTCGCGAGGTCGGCCGCCAGGCTGGCCGTCCCGTTGACGTACGGCGCGACCAGCGCCCTCGCGACCTCCGAGTGGTCCACGAACCCGTCCACCACCTTGCCCGCGGTGATCGAGCCGACCACCTTGTCGAAGAACATCGTGTCGCCGCCGACGATGTCGATGTTCGCCTTGGCCAGCCCGGCGGCCAGCACGCTCGCCTGCGACTCCGCCACCTGCCGCGACACGTCGATGTGCTTGAGCCGGATCTCCTTGTCGGCCTCCAGGCGCAGGCGGTACTCCTCGTGCCCCCTGCTGGCGTCGTCCAGCGCCGCCATCGCGGCCGCCTTCTGGGTGAGGCCCTCGGCCTCGGCCTTCAGCTTCTCGCCCACCGCGGTCGCGCCGGCCAGCGCCATCGCCTGCTCACCTTCGGCCCGCGCCTTGAGTCGCTCGCCCTCGACCAGCGCCATGGCCTTCGCGCCGTCGGCCTCGGCGGCCAGCTTCTCCTTCAGCACCAGCGCCTCCGCGCGGCCGACCTTCTCGATGGCCTCGGCGTCGCGCTCCTTGACCTGCACCTGCGCCAGCCCGCTGGCGGCCGACTCGGCCTGCACACCCTCGGCCAGCCGGATCTTGGCCCTGGTGTCCAGCTCGGCGGCCTGCTGCCTGGCCTCGGCCAGCGTGAGCTCCTCGCGGGCTTTGAACTTCGAGGCTGCCTCCGCGGCCTCGGCGGCCTTGATGTCCTTGACCAGGTTCTCCTGCGCCTCGGCCTCGGCGGCGATGATCACGCTCTGGCGGGTGCGCTCGGCCTCCTCGACCACACGCAGCCGCTTGATGCTCTCCTCCTGCTCGGCCACGGTCTTGTCGACCGCGATGCGCTCGCGGATGACCTCGGCGATCGCCCGCTTCTCGGTCTCGACCTCTTTGTCCTTGGCGATGCGCGACAGCTCGGTCTCCCGCTCGCGGGCGATGACCTCCAGCATGCGGTCCTTCTCGATCCGCTCGGACTCGATCGCGATCACCCGCTCGCGGTTCTTCTCGGCGACCGCGACCTCGCGGGCCTGGTTCTCCTGCTGCACGCCGATCTGCTCGTCGGTCTTGATGTTGGCGCTCTGGGCGCGCAGCCGCTCCTCGGCCTGTACGCGGGCGGTCTCCGCCTCCTCGCGGGCCTTGACGGTCTCGATCTCGCGCCGCTGCTTGAGCTCGGCGTCGGCCTGGCGGCGCTGGAGCTCGAGGATGGCCTCGCGGGCGTCCACGTTCTGGCGGGTGATCTCCTTCTCCTCGTTGCGCTGGAACTCGTTCGTCCGCACGTGCTCGATGGCCGTGAGTTCGGTGATCTTGCGGATGCCCTGCGCGTCGAGGATGTTGCTCTTGTCGAGCTGGAGCAGCGCGGTCTGCTCCAGGTAGTCGATGGCGGCGTCTTCGAGGCTGTAGCCGTTCAGGTCGGTGCCGATGAGCCGGATGATCTCGTCTCTGAACTCGTCGCGCTTGGTGTAGAGGTCGACGAAGTCGAGGTGCTTGCCGGCCGTCTTGAGCGCCTCGGAGAACTTGGCGCTGAACAGCTCCTGCAGCGTCGCCTCGTCGCTGGCCCTGGCGGTGCCGATGGCCTGGGCGACCTTGATGACGTCCTCGGCCGTCTTGTTCACCCGGACGAAGAACGTGATCTTGATGTCCGCCCTGATGTTGTCCCGGCAGATCAGGCCCTCGCGGCCGGTGCGCTCGATCTCGATGGTCTTCACCGAGATGTCCATGATCTCGGCCTTGTGCACGACGGGCAGGACTATGGCACCGGTGAACGTCACGTCGACCTTGTTGACCTTCGACACGATCAGCGCCTTGCCCTGTTCGACCTTGCGGAAAAGGCGGCCGATGACGACGAGCAGGCCAATCACGACGATGAGGATGACGGCGAGAAATACGCCGAAGCCGGTGGAGATGACGTCCATCAATGCTCACTTTCGTAGGGCATGACCCAGAAGAATTCGCCGTCTTTGTGGTATTCGAAGATGAGTGCGTTGTCGCCGCGGGCGAGGCGGTCCTGACCGGTCGTGCGTACCTGCACGATCGCGGACGAGCCGTCCGCGGCGGTGACCTCGGCCTGGCCGAAGTCGGGAGTGGCCGCGCCGGTGCGGATCACGCACATCTGGCCGACGAAGTCCCCGCGCGAGTGCCGGTCCCCTTCCGGGAACAGCCTGCGCAGCGGAACCAGCAGGCCACGGGTGGCGAGCCAGGCTCCGGCCGCGGCGGCGAAGGGTACGGCGATCAGCAGGCTGCCACCCGCCACCTGGCTGCCGATCAGGCACAACAACCAGGCCAGCGCGATCAGCAGCGAGAGCGCGACGCCGGCGGGCACTCCCCCGAGGCCCAGCCACGCGGCGTCGTCTTCCAACTCGAACAACCCGGTGATGACGGTCAGCCAATAACCGACGACCACCACGAGCAGGAAAGTGAAAATGACAGTCGGAAAGCTTAATGCGATGTGTATGAAGTCGGTCATCCCGCCTCGGTGTGCCCCGTCCCCCTGTGTGTCCTTGACGGACTATATACAGGTAAAGCATGAGTAAAGCCGAAAGTTCCCGAAAAGTCATAGGACTTGACCTCAACTGTGGTTGAGGGAGCAGGCTCGGACGCATGAGCGAAGTGATGAGAGCGGCGGCCTTCAGCGAGCCGGGCGGGCCCGAGGTGCTGAAGGTGATGGAGGTGCCCGCGCCCCAGGCGGGTCCGGGCGAGGTACGGGTACGGGTGCGGGCGGCCGGAGTGCAGCCGTTCGACGCGGCCGTCAGGTCCGGGTGGTTGCCGCCGTACCTGGCGGCCATCGATTTCCCGCGGATCCCCGGCAACGAGTTCGCGGGCGTGGTCGATCAGGTGGGCGCGGGGGTGACCGGGGTGGCGGCCGGTGACGAGGTGCTCGGGTTCTCCAGGTTGTTCAGCTATGCCGAGTACGTCGTCGTCGCGGGGACCGACGTGGCCGCCAAGCCCGCGAACGTGCCCTGGGAGGTGGCCGGCGGGTTCACCGCGGGCGTGCAGACCGCCGAGCTGGCGCTGGACGGGGTGGGCATCGCGGCGGGCGAGACGTTGCTCGTACACGCCGCGGCCGGGTCCGTGGGCACGGCGGCGGTGCAAATCGGCAGGATGCGCGGCGCCACCGTGATCGGCACCGCCCGCGAGGTCAACCACGACTACCTGCGCGACCTCGGCGCGATCCCGGTCGCCTACGGGGAGGGGCTGGCCGACCGGGTGCGCGCGCTCGCCCCTGGTGGGATCGACGCGGCGCTGGACGGGGCCGGGGGGCACGCGCTGGAGGTGTCGCTGGAGCTGGTCAAGGATCGCGGGCGCATCGTCACCCTGGTCGAGCACGGCACGGCGGCCGAGTTGGGCGTCCGGCTGGTCCAGGGGGAACGTACGGCGGAGCGGCTCGGGCGTTATGCCGCCCTGTACGCCGAGGGGGCCTTCAAGTTCCCGGTGCGGAGGGCGTACCGGCTGGAGGACGCCGCGGACGCGCACCGGGAGATCGAGACCGGCCACGGCCAGGGCAAGATCGTCCTCACGATCTGAGCCGCACGGCCTCGGCGATCGCGAGCTGGACCTCCTGCAGCTCGCGCTCGCCGTCCTCGACGTCCCACAGGGAGTTCTGCAGCACCCGGCCGAGCGTCCAGCCGGCCGCCCGCCCGGGGTCGAGGCCGAGCCCGTCCACCATGAAGTCGAAGCGCCGCAACACCGCCCGCGTCACGTCCCCGGACGCGACCACCTCGTCCCAGCGGTTGCCCAGGGCGGGCATCAGGTCGAACCCCGGGTCGCCGGCCAGCGGCTTGGGGTCGATGCTCAGCCACGGCTCCCGTTCGGCGGCCAGCACGTTGTCGTAGTGCAGGTCCCAGTGCAGCAACCGGTCGCCAGACTCGGAGATGAGCTCGGCCACCGCCGCGGCGCACCACCGCAGCCAGTGGCGGTCCCGCTCCCGCGGCAGCTTGGGCACGGCCTCGTCCACGTCGTCCAGCATGGCCTGCGCGATGTCCTCCAACCGGCGCATGTCCTCGGGCGCGGGATAGGCCACCAGGCGGCGCAGCAGGTCGGTCAGGATGCCCAGCGCCTTCATCTGGTCCGGCTCGGCGGACAGGGACCGGTCGGCCTCGAGGCGTTCGAGCAGCAGGGTGCCGGTCTCGGGGTCCGAGTCGAGCAGCAACACCGACGCGTCACCCGCCCAGGTCCGCAGCCCTTGCGCCTCGGTGGCGTTCTCGTCGGTGACGGGCTGCAGTTTGAGCGCGGCCTTCGTCCCGTCCTCGCGGACGACGGGCAACACGAGCGACACCACGCCGTGCCTGGGCTCGCCGTCGAGCCGCAGCCCCCACTTCTCCAGATAGCGCTCGGCCAGCGCGGGCAGCCCGGCGGACCAGGCGCGCCCGGCCGCACCGTCGTATTTGATGTGCGACTCGGTCAGCGCCGCCGGCACCTTGATCCGCATCTGCCGGGCTTCAGTAGTGCCAGGGGAACGGCGACCAGTCGGGCTCGCGCTTCTCCAGGAACGAGTCGCGCCCCTCGGCCGCCTCGTCCGTCATGTACGCCAGCCGCGTCGCCTCCCCAGCGAACACCTGCTGCCCCACCAGCCCGTCGTCGAGCGCGTTGAAGGCGAACTTCAGCATCCGCTGCGCCGTGGGCGACTTGCCGTTGACCTTGCGCGCCCACTCCAGGGCCGTGGCCTCCAGCTCCGCGTGCGGGACGACGGCGTTGACCATGCCCATGCGGTGCGCGTCGGCCGCGGTGTAGGTGTCGCCGAGGAAGAAGATCTCACGGGCGAACTTCTGCCCGACCTGCCGAGCCAGATAGGCCGAGCCGAAACCCCCGTCGAAGCTGGCCACGTCGGCGTCGGTCTGCTTGAACCGGGCGTGTTCGGCGCTGGCCAGGGTGAGATCGGCCACCACGTGCAGGCTGTGGCCGCCGCCCGCCGCCCAGCCGGGCACCACGCAGATCACGATCTTGGGCGTGAAGCGGATCAGGCGCTGCACCTCCAGGATGTGCAGGCGGCCGGTGGCGGCGGTGCCGTCGGCGTACTGGTAGCCGTCCTTGCCCCTGATGCGCTGGTCGCCGCCCGAGCAGAAGGCCCAGCCGCCGTCCTTGGGCGAGGGGCCGTTGCCGGTGAGCAGCACGCAGCCGACGTCTGTGGTCTGCCTGGCGTGGTCGAGCGCGCGGTAGAGCTCGTCGACGGTCTGCGGGCGGAAGGCGTTGCGCACCTCGGGGCGGTCGAACGCGATCCGCACGGTGCCCTGGTCGACCGCCCGGTGGTAGGTGATGTCGGTGAAGTCGAATCCCTCGACCGCCTGCCACGCCTTGGGATCGAACAGCTCGGAGACCATGGGCGAGAGCCTAACGGATCTGGCCTTCCGCCCATTGGCGTGGGCTAGGTGACCTCCGCCCTCAGCTCGGCGAGCAGCTCCCCCTGGTCGGCGAGCATGTCGGTGAGAATACGGCGGGCGGCGCCGAGCAGGTCGGCCAGCTCTGGAGTGGCCAGCGTGTAGACCACGGTGCTGCCCTCGCGGATCGCGCTCACGATCCCCGCCCTGCGCAGGACCGCGAGCTGCTGGGAGAGGCTCGAAGCCTCGATGTCGATCTGAGCCAGTAGGTCCCTGACGGGTAGCGGCCCTTCCTGGAGAAGCTCCAACACTCGGATGCGAGCGGGGTGGCCGAGCGTTCGGAAGAAGTCGGCCTTGGCCTGGTAGACCTCCACGTGCATATTGCCAGACTAATCCAGTGCAGTTGCATAATTCTTCAAGTCGTAACGTTGTTGGATAGCATGACAGCGGGGACTAGGGAGTAGCCATGGGCCGAGGAAGAGCCAAGGCGAAGCAGACGAAGGTCGCTCGCCAGCTGAAGTACACCAACCACAACATCGACTACGACCGGCTTCGCAAGGAGCTGGGAGCCGATGAGCCGAGTGAGGAGATCTCCCCGCCTACGGCGTCCGAGCAGGAGTCCGAGCGCGGGCGATGACGCGGGTCAACCGCCTGGCCTCCTGCGCCTGATCCGGCGCCGCGAGTTCCAGGCGGTGTAGTACCTCGCGGAGGGGCGGCCACCCCGCCGTCGCGGCGTGCTGGCGGGCCTCTACGGACGGTCAGGCGTGGGCGGCGCCCGGCCGGTATGTGGCGCACCTTGAGGACGGGTCGTCAGGCGGCGCAGGTGTCGTGGGTGGCGTCGAAGCCCTTGATCGCCTCCGTGTCGTCGGCGCGCAGCGGCTTCAGGCCCTTCCAGTCGTCGCCGATTACCAGCACCAGCCGGTTCGTGGTCGCGCCCGCGACCTTTCTCGGCGTGGCGGCGAGCAGGTCGGCGGCCAGGGTGGGCACGCGGGTCTCGCCGTTCTGGCCGTAGAGGAGTGCGGTCTTCGCCTGCGGCTTGCGCTGCGAGTCGCCGATCTTGGTGATGTGATACCCGCGCTGCTCCAGGAACGCGGCCACCTGGGTGCCCAGCCCGCCGCGCCAGGTGCCGTTGCGCAGCTCGATCTGGATCTTCGTCCGGCCCACCTTGGCCTGGCCGCCCTTGACGCCCTGGACGCTCTGGTCCCTGGCCACGATCTGGAACAACCGGCCCGCCTGCGGCTGCACCCACTCCACCCGGCCCGGCTCGGTGAGCGAGTAGTGCCAGGGAGTGGTGATGAAGCGGATCTGCCCGGCGTCCAGCCCCTGCAGGCTGGTCGCGAGGTCCCGCATGACGCCCAGGGACAACCCGCGGTCGGTGGTCACCGCCTTGGTGCCGGCGTCGAGGATGCCCACCAGCTTGGCCGGGTCGGTGAGCGTCTCACCGCTCATCACCTTCTTCACCATCGACGCGATGAACATCTGCTGCCGCTGGATGCGCCCGATGTCCGAGCCGTCGCCCAGGCTGTAGCGGGCGCGTACGTAGCCGAGCGCCTGCTCGCCGTTGACGGTCTGCCGCCCGGCGGGCAGGTGCAGCAGCGCCTTCTTGTCGTCCACGGGCTCCGGCAGGCAGATCTGCACGCCGCCGACGGCGTCGACCATGCTCTTGAAGCCGGTGAAGTCGACCTTCACGAAGTGGTCGATGTGGATGCGGGTGAGCGCCTCGACCGTCTTCCAGGTGCAGCCGATGCCGCCGGAGTTGAACGACTCATTGATCATCCCGAGGTGCGGCCGCTGCCCCGGCAGGCCGCTGGTGGCGCGGCAGGCGGGCAACTGGACGAGCGAGTCGCGCGGGAAGCTGACCACCATCGCGTTGTCGCGCTTGGACGACACGTGGACCAGCATGATCGTGTCGGTGCGCTCACCCGAGATGTGGTGGCCGTACTTGGCGTTCTTGCCGTCGCGCTGGTCGGAGCCGACGACCAGGACGTTCATCGCGGTGCCCGCGACCTTGGGCGGGCGGGTGGCGCCCAGGTCTTCGGCGGTGACGTCCTCGTGCTTGACGTTGCCCGTCAGCTTGGCGACGACGCCTGCCGCTATGCCCGCGACCAGGAGGACGACGGTCACCGCGACCGCTATCACCCAGCGCAGCCAGCGACGGCGACGCCGCGGTGGCGCGCTCGGCTCGGAAGGCGGCGCGTCGGCAAGCCCGCTGCTCACGTGACTCCAGAAGGACGGGGCCGAGGGCCGCCGCCCATGGCCAAGAGCCTCGCCGTACAGATCTCGGCCGGTTGAACGAGCCGAGTGTACTCAGTCCGCACGGGTCATGGGTGCGGAGGTGGGGTCAGCGCGTCAGTCGGGGACGTTCAGGCGGAGCGAGACCGTGCCGCGCAGGTCCAGCCAGGCCGTGCCGGGGCCGCGTACCAGCCTGAGCACCACCTCGTCGCAGCCGGGGCAGCGGGCCACCAGGCCGGGCTCAGGGCCGTACACGCGCAGCGAGGCGACCGGGCCGACCAGGCCGCAGCTCGCGCAGCGGCCGGTGGCGGCGGTGACGTCCACGGCGAAGATCTCGCCGAGCGGGCCCGCCAGGGCGTTGCCGTCCAGGTGTTCAGCGGTCATGTCAGCCTCCGGTCGGGCCGAAACGTTCGGTTCTGATGCGTTCGGGGGCGTGCCCGAGCGCGAGCAGCAGGTCGGCCGACGCCTCCACGAACCCGGTGGGCCCGCACACGTAGCAGTCGGGCTCGAAGTGGGCGGGCCAGCCGCCTTCCGCCAGGTCGTCCAGCATGATCCGGCCCACCGCGCGGGACGAGCCCGGTGGCGCGTCCCTGGTGTAGAGATAGGTGACGTCGAGCCCGGGCTCAGGGCGGCTCAGCTCGTCGGCGTAGTAGCGGCGATCCGCGTCGCGCAGCGAGTACAGCAGGCTGAACGGCACGCTGCTGCCCGCCTGCCGGCGCGCCCTGATCATGGCCATCAGCGGCACGATCCCCGACCCGCCGCCGACCAGTAACACCCGCGCCTTGTTCTCCGGCCGCCAGACGAACCAGCCGCCCACCGGGCCGCGGAGCTCGACCTGGTCGCCGACCTCCAGCACCTCGTTCAGGTATGGCGAGACCTCGCCGTCGGGCACCGTCTCCACGGTCAGCTCGACGAGGTCGCCGTCGGGAGGCGCGGCCAGCGAGTAGCTGCGCTGCGTGCTGTAGCCGTCCTCGGCCGTCAGCCGCACGTCAACGTGTTGTCCGGCGAGGTGCCCCGGCCAGCCGGGCACCCGGAAACGCAGCGTCCGCGCGGTGGCCGTCTCGGAGACGATCCGGACGAGCTCCGCGGCCCGCCAGGTCAGGCGGCGCACCTAGTCGCCCTCGTAGCGCTGCTCGCGCCAGGGGTCGCCGTAGTTGTGGTATCCGGCGGTCTCCCAGAATCCGGGCCAGTCGTCGTTCAGCAGCCGGATGCCGTGAACCCACTTGGCCGACTTCCAGAAGTACAGGTGCGGCACGATCAGCCGGGCGGGGCCGCCGTGCCTGGGCTCCAGCTCCTCGCCGTCGAAGCGGTGCACGATCCACGCCTTGCCGTCGAGCAGGTCCTCCAGCGGCAGGTTCGTGGTGTAGCCGCCGTAGGAGTAGACCAGCGCGTATTCGGCGGTGGTCTCCACATCCTCGAAGAACACGTCCAGCGAGACGCCCTCCCAGGTGGTGTCCAGCTTGGTCCACTTGGTGACGCAGTGGATGTCCGCGGTGGGCGTCTGGCTGGGCAGCGCCATGAAGTCCTGCCACGACCAGCGGTGGGTCCGCTCCGCCTCGGTGTCGATGGCGAACTCCCACCGGTCGTGCGGGACCCGCGGTGTCGGCCCCGCCGACAACACCGGGAAGTCGTGGACCAGGTACTGGCCCGGTGGCAGCCGGTCGCCACCCTCCCTGCGCCTGCCGCGGAAGCCGCGCGAAATGATGCTCACGAGCCCTCCCAGTGATCAGGAGTCCCATTCCACCACGAATGGAGGCTCCCGCGTCAGCGGCGCGCCCGGGGGGTGACCAGACCGGACTCGTAGGCGAAGACCACGAGCTGGGCGCGGTCGCGGGCGCGCAGCTTGGTCATCGCCCTGCTGACGTGCGTCTTCGCGGTGGTCGGGCTGATCACCATGTGCGCGGCGATCTCGTCGTTGGACAGGCCGCGGGCCACCAGGGCGGTCACCTCGCGTTCGCGGTTGGTGAGCACGTCCAGCCCCTCGGGTTCGGGCTCGGGGCGGTGGGCGACGTACTCGCCGATCAGGCGGCGGGTGATGGCGGGGGACAGCAGCGCGTCGCCGCGGGCCGCCACCCTGACGCCCTGCAGCAGGTCGGCGGGCTCGGTGTCCTTGACCAGGAAGCCGCCGGCGCCCGCGCGCAGCGCGTTGAAGACGTACTCGTCGAGGCCGTAGTTGGTCAGGATCACGACATGGACCTCGCTCAGCCGCTCGTCGGCCGCGATCCGCCGGGTCGCCTCGATGCCGTCCAGCACCGGCATCTGGACGTCGATGAGGGCCACGTCGGGCAGGTGTTCGAGGGCGAGGGCGATGGCCCGCTCGCCGTCCGCGGCCTCGGCCACCACCTCGATGTCGTCCTCGGCCTCCAGCAGGGCCCGGAAGCCGCCGCGGATGAGCGCCTGGTCGTCCACGATCAACACCCGGATCACGATGGTTCCCCCAGCGGTAGTTCGGCGCGTACGGTGAAGCCGCCCTCGGGGCGGGGCTCGGCGCGCAGGCGGCCGCCCAGGGCCGTGACGCGCTCGCGCATGCCGAGCAGGCCCACGCCGGGCACGGGCGGCGCGTCCTGGCTGGCCTGGCCGTCGTCGTCCACCTGCACGACCAGCTCCTCGCCGCCGTAGTCGACGCGCACCGACGCGGCGGCCCCGCCCGCGTGCCTGGCGATGTTTGTGAGGGCCTCCTGCACGATCCGGTACGCGGCCCGGTCCACCTCGTCCGGGAGCTCGCGGCGTATCCCGGAGATCGTCACCGTGGCCGGCAGGCCGGTCGAGCGCGCCCGCCGCAGCAGGTCGTCGAGCCGGTCGAGGCCACTACCCGGTGGCTCGCCGTCGGAGTCGCGCAGCACCTCCAGCGTGGCGCGCAGCTCGCGCATGGCGTCGCCGCTGGCCTCCTGGATGGCCAGCAGCGCCGCGGGCACCTCCTCGCCGCGTTTGCGTGCGAGGTGGACGGCCACCCCCGCCTGGACCTTGATGATCGAGATGCTGTGGGTGAGCGAGTCGTGCAGCTCCCTGGCGATGCGCAGCCGTTCCTCGCCCGCGCGGCGGCGCGCGGCCTCCTCGCGGGTGCGCTCCGCCTCCGCGGCGCGCTGCTCGGCCTGCTCCAGGTACGCCTGCCGGTGCCTGGTCACCGTCGCCGCCACCCCCGAGGCCAGGAACCAGCCGAGCAGCAACGTCGTACGCTGGACGATGTCCTGGGAGTTCTGGCCGGCGGCGACGGACAGGTTCACCGCCAGGCTCACGCCCAGGAACACCGCGCTCGCCACCGCCGCCTTCAGCCGGTGCCCCGCCCTGACCGAGCCGAACACCGCCACCAGCACCGGGAACGCGGCGGGCGGGCCCGGCTGGGCGTGCACGGAGTAGACCAGCATGCAGATCGTGCTGATGAGCAGCGGCACCAGGGGAGCGCGGCGCCAGCAGACTAGCGCGAGCGAGCCGACCAGGACGGCGGCCAGGTCCACGGCTCCCGCGCCCGGTGTGACCAGCACGGTGGCCGTGAGCATGGCGGCCACCACCGCGGCGAGCGCGGCGTCCATGGCGAGCGGCCGCCATCGGTGCAGAGAGCTCATTCCTGCACATTAGAGCCTGGTCGGGGCATATTCCTCCACGCCAGGGCGGATATCGCCCCTACTCCCGGCGTGGTAGTTCCGCCGGTCCTGCTTCCCAGGTCGTAGACGCAGGAGTCTTCCCGTGCACGACGACCCCGACCGGGCGGAATACCAACATGTCCGGTATGGAGACGATCCGAAAGAGGGCCGGATGATGGCCGGCTTCCGTTACGTGACTCCGGTGGAGCCGCAGGATGCGACCGGGCGGGCCGCCCTGGTTTACGCGCAGTTCGCGGACGACTTCGGGATGGCGCGCATGCCGGTGTTCCTGACGTTGTCGCCGTCGGTCGAGGTGCAGGCCGCGACCTGGGTCATGCTGCGCGAGTCGCTGCTGGCCGGGAACGCGACCAGGACGAGCAAGGAGGTCGTGGCGCTCGGCGTGTCACTGGCCAACAGGTGCCCGTTCTGCGTGGACGCCCACACGACGCTGCTGCACGCGACCGGCGACCATCGGCTGGCGGAGACCATCGCCCGCGGTGACACGCCGGACGATCCCGAACACGCCGCGCTGCTGTCCTGGGCCAAAGTGCGCGGCCCCGCGCCGTTCCCCCTGGAGCTCGCGCCCGAGTACATCGGCACCGCGCTGAGCTTCCACTTCATCAACCGCATGGCCTCAGCGCTGCTCACCGAGAACCTGCTGCCCGCCAACCTGCAGAAGTCGCGCCTGGTCAGGAGCGTGGGCGGCCGGGCGCTGGCCCGCACGGTCCGTCGGCGGCTGCCTCCCGGCGCGAGCCTGCCGCTGGTCGCGGACCTGCCCGCGCGGCCGGAGCCCGCCTGGGCGGCGGGCACCCCGGTCGGCGCCGCCTACGCCGTGCTCGCCGCCGTCGCGGGGGCCGGTGGCGAGCTGCTGGGTGCGGCCGCGCGCGCCGCCGTGACCGGCACGGTGGGGGCCTGGGACGGCACGCATCCGCCGATGGGCAACCTCTGGCTGGAGGGGCCGATCGCCGACCTGCCCGCCGGGGAGCGGGCCGGGGCCAGGTTCGCGCTGCTCGCCGCGCTCGCGCCGTACCGGGTGACCGACGCCGACGTGGCCGCCTGGCGCGGCGGCTCCAGGACGGACGAGGACCTGGTACGGCTCTGCGCGTTCGGCGCCATCACGGCCACGGAACGCGCCGGCGCCCTCATCGAAGCACCCTTGGGAGAACGATCATGACCGCGCAACCCACGCTCGCCACCCGGCCCGCACAGACTTCCTGGCTCATGCAGGCGCTCAGGGCCGTGGTGGCCCTGCATGCCGTCGCGCTGCTGGTCCAGGCAGTGACGGCGGGCCTGCTGCTCTCCTCACCCGGGGGACGGGCGCTGCACATGACCTCGGGCATCGCCCTGGTCGTCACCGGGCTCGTCCACCTCGTCGTGGCGATCCTGGCCTGGCGGCCCGGCGGCGGGTCCGCCAAGTTCATCCCCACGGCCGCGGGGCTGCTGGTGGCCACGATCGTGGCGGCGATCCTCGGCGAGGCCGGGGTGACGACGCTGCACGTGCCGCTCGGGGTGATGATGTTCGGCGTCGGAGTCCTGCAGCTCACCCGGGTCCTGTCGCGACCGGGAGCGGCGTGAGCCGGATCGGCGGCCCGGTTCCGAGCAGGCGCGACGCGCTGCGCCTGTTCGGGCTGGGTGCGGTGGTGGCGGCGGGGGCGTCCGGGTGCTCGCTGATCGCGGGCACCCCGCAGCCGCAGCTGCTGGCCAGTGCGGCGCCGTTGCCCAAGCCGTTCGCGGTGCCGCTGCCGGTTCCTGAGGTGGCCAGGCCCGTCCGGAGTGCGGGCGGGGCCGACTTCTACGAGCTGGCCGAGCGGGCGGCCGAGGTGGAGGTGCTGCCGGGGCTGCGTACTGTTGAGCGCGCCGCGCACGGTCAAGCAGGTCCGGCTGGCTCCCGGCGAGCGCGCGGACGTGGTCGTCGACTTCTCCGCCTACCGGCTCGGCCAGAAGGTCGAGCTGCGGAACCTGGCGGGGGAGGGCGCGCAGGCGCGGGTGATGCGGTTCGCGGTGGAGCGCGACGAGGCCGACGACTCGTCCGTGCCGGCCCGGCTGTCCACCGTCGAGGCGCTCGACCCGGGCAAGGCGGCGGTGACGCGGGACTTCGAGTTCGGCAGCGGCGGCATGCACGGCGGCACCGGATGGCTCATCAACGGCAGGCCGTTCGACCCGAATCGGATGGAGGCCAGGCCGAAGCTCGGCGACATAGAGGTATGGCGGCTGACCAGCGACGTCGCCCACCCGGTGCACCTGCACCTGGACCACTTCCAGGTGCTGTCGGTCAACGGCGAGCGCCGGGCCGGGCCGGGCCGCCGGAGTGGAAGGACACCGTCGAGCTGCGCGACGCGCAGACCGTCGAGATCGTCACCAGGTTCACCGGCTACCGGGGCCGCTACGTGCTGCACTGCCACAACCTCGAACACGAGGACATGGCCATGATGGCCGCCTTCGAGGTCGTGTGATCACGCCCGGTCGGAGGCCGGCCAGACGTGGTCCAGGGTCGTCCGGCGCGTCGAAATGGCAGGAACGTTTGCATCGGTACCCCCGCTGACGTGCTCTTTCACGCGGATCGTATAGACCGTCCGGCGAGCGGCGCTCACAATCGGGCCATGGGAGACGCGTATGTCGGCGCCAGGACGCCACGACGGGAAGACACCAGACTGCTGACCGGGAAAGGCAGGTACGTCGGCACCGTCCGCCTGCCGGGCACGGCCCACGCGTACGTGGTCCGCAGCCCCATCGCCCACGGCAGGCTGCTCGGCTGCGACGCCAAGGCGGCCTGGGCGGTGGACGGCGTGCTCGACGTCATCACCCCCGCCGACGCCCCGGACCTCCGCCTGCCCTGCGTCAGCCTGGCCCCCGGCCAGCGGATCACGTCCTACCGGGCACTGGACGACGAGATCAGGTACGCCGGGCAGCCCCTCGCCGTCGTCGTCGCCCGCACGCCGGAGGCCGCCAGGGACGCCGCCGACCTCGTCGATCTGGAGCTGGCCGAGCTGCCCGCGGTCGTCGGGATGGAGCGGGCGCTGGAGGGCGAGGCCCCGCTGCTGTACCGCGACTGGGGCACGAACGTGCTCACCGACTTCACGCTCGGCGACGCCGACTGCGCGGACGCCATCGCCGGGGCCGAGCACGTCGTGGAGATGACGTTCCGGATGGGCCGGGTCTCGCCGTACCCCATGGAGCCGCGCGGCGTGGTCGCCTCCTACGCGGAGGAGGAGCTGACCGTGCACATCTCCTCCCAGGCGCCGCACCACGTGCGCGAGCACCTGGCGGACGCGTTCGGGCTCACCCATGACCGGGTACGCGTCATCAGCCGCGACTGTGGCGGCGGGTTCGGCGGCAAGGAGCACGTCTATCCCGACGAGGCGCTCGTCTGCCTGGCCTCGATGCGCCTGGGCCGCCCCGTGAGCTGGTCGGAGTCGCCGGGCGACCGGTTGTTCGCCACGTTGCCCGCGCGTGCCGCCGTGCACCGGGCGCGGCTGGCGCTCGACGGCGACGGGCGGTTCGTGGCCCTGCACGCCGACGTGATCGGCGACATCGGCGCCCATCCCTCGAACGTCGGCGTCTCGACGTTCGCCGTGACGGCCACGCTGATGCCCGGGCCCTACCGGTTCGACCGGGTCGCGGTACGCGTGCGCGGCGTCGTCACGAACACCACCCCCACCGGCTCCTACCGCGGCTTCGGCCAGCCCGAGGCGACCCTGACCAGGGAGCGGCTGATCGACGAGGCGGCCCGCCGGCTGGGGCTCGACCGGATCGAGTTGCGGCTCCGGAACATGCTGGGGCCTGACGAGCTGCCGTACACGACGCGGGTCTACCAGCCGTACGACTCGGGCGACTACCCGCTCGCCCTCAGAACCGTGCGCGACCTGGTCACGCCCATCGAGAAGGACGACGGCCGCAGGCGCGGCATCGGGTACTCCTGCCACGTGGAGACCACCGGCATGGGGCCCTCGATGGAGCTCAAGGACACCGGCATCCTGGCCGGCGGCTACGAGACGGCGGTCCTGCGCATGGAGCAGGACGCGTCCGTGGTCGTGTCGTCGGGGGTGGTGTCGATCGGGCAGGGCATCGAGACGACGCTGGCCCAGCTCGCGGCCGACCGGGTGGGGGTGCCCATCGACCGGGTGCGGGTGGTGCTGGGGGACACGGCGGCGACGCCGTACTCGTCGGTGGGGTCGATCGCCAGCCGCTCGCTGGCGCTCGGCGGCGGGGCGCTCACCCAGGCCGCCGCCCGGCTGCGGGACAAGCTCGTGGCCATCGCCGCGCACCGGCTGGAGGCGGCCCCGGCCGACCTGGAGCTCGTCGACGGCGCCGTACGGGTGAAGGGCGACCCGCAGGCGTCCGTGACGCTCGGGGAGCTGGCCACGTCGGCGTGGCGCGGCTGGGACCTGCCCGAAGGAGTCACGCCCGGACTGGAGGAACGCGTCAGCTACGACCCGGCCGCCTACACGTTCGCGTACGGCGCGCACGCCGCCGCCGTGGCCGTCGATCCCGAGACCGGGGCGGTCGAGCTGGAGGGCTACTGGGTAGTCAACGACTCCGGCGTGCTGGTCAACCCGGCCGTGGTGGAGGGGCAGCTCAGGGGCGCCGTCGTCCAGGGGATCGGCCAGGCGCTGACCGAGGAGATCGTCTACACCGCGGACGGCCAGCCGATCACGGACTACATGGTGCCGACCACGCGGGAGGTGCCGGACATCGGGATCGTGACGTTGCAGACGCCCTCGCCGGTCACGCCGGGCGGCATGAAGGGCGTCGGGGAGTCCGGCACGATCGGCCCGCCGGCCGCCATCGCCAACGCGGTGGCCGCCGCCCTGCCGGAGATCGCGGAGAAGATCACGGACGTGCCGCTGACCCCGGCCGCCGTGTGGTCCCTCCTGTAGTCATGGGCGGTGGACCGGCTGATCGGCGGCTCGGGTGCCGGGATCGGCCGGTCGTCAACCCGGTCAGGTGAGGTCTTTCAGATCCTTGCCCGACTCGGAGAGCGCTTGCTCCAGCGCCTTCCTGCCCGCGGTCTTGGGCGGGTCCGGCCGCCTCCCCGGCTTGGCCGGCTTGCGCGCGGGGTCGAGGGGCGGCTTGGTGTCGGTCTTGGGTGCGTTCTCGTCAGGACTGCTCATGGCAGTGTCCGTACCCCACCGGCGCCCGATCGTTTCGAGCCGCGCCAGAAAGAATTGCGATTTCTCGCCAAAGATTCGACCCAAAAGGCCTCCTCGTACGTACACGTTTGGACAGCCGTGTACGTCTACCCATAGGGAGCTCCTCTTGTTGAGCGAAACGCGTATTCGCTGCCCCTCAACCCAGGAAAGGGAAGCCATGACCACGCTGCGAGCAGCTCGCCGGAGCCGGATGCAGTACGCGTGGCCGCTACACGAGGACGCACGGACGGTCGGTCACGCGCGAGCCGCCATTCGCCATGAATTGTCGGCGCTCACCCTTTCTTCCGACCTCATTGACGACGCGGTGCTCATGGTGAGCGAATTGATCACCAATGCACTCTTGTACGGTGACGGCCCGTACGAACTCGTTCTTCACATAGACACCAAAGAGATCATGTGTGTGGTCGTGGACAGCAGCCCGCTCCTTCCCGCCCCGTCGCCTCCTGACGTGCAGGCCGAGCACGGGCGCGGGCTGCGGATCGTGGCCAGGCTCTCGGACGGCTTCTACGGCTGCCATCCCCAGCGCTACATCACCCACCCCGACCTGGTGGGCAAGGCCACCTGGTTCGCGATCCCGCGCCAGGGCACGCCCGGCAACGTCGTGCCGCTCCGGGCCGGCACCTGACCCCCTCGCCGCGCGTGATAATCGAGGCGTGCACCGGCCGTCCAGGCGATCGTTCCTCCGGCTCGGCGGCGTGACCGCGGCCGGAGCGTTCGGTGCGTTGGTCCCCGCCGGGATCGCGCACACGCCCGACGACTCCTTCGTCCGATTACGCCGCCGATGGCGGGAGGTGACCGCGGGGTCCGGGAAATACGACCCGGCGGCGGAGCCGTACCGGACCCGGCTGGCGAGCATGGGCAGGACGGCCGCACGGTATCGCGACACCATGGCTCCCGCCCGCACGTCGCTCTGGCCCGACCAGGCGTTCCCGTCGTTCGTGGCCACGCCGCGGCGGCTGCGGGCCATGGCGCACGCGTATGTCCTGGAGGGCACCGGCCTGACCGGCGACGCGAGCCTGGCGGCGGCCGTCACGGCGGGTGTGGACCACTACCGGCGGCACGTGTACGCCGCGGGCGCCGACCCGGCGGGCAACTGGTGGCACTGGGAGATCGGCGTGCCGAAGGCGCTGCTCGACGCGGCCATGCTGGTCGGCCTGCCCGAGCCGCAGAGCATGGCGCTGCGGGACGCGGTGGATCATTTCGTGCCCGAATCCCGCCTTGGCGACTACAGCGGCACCAGCACCGCGGCCAACCGCGTGGACCTGTGCGTGGTGATGTTGCTGCGCGCCATGCTCGGGGACGAGCACGCCAAGGCCGCGCTGGCCGTCTCGGCGTTGTCCCCGGTGTTCCGCCTGGTCTCCGAAGGCGACGGGTTCTACCGGGACGGGTCGTTCATCCAGCACACGTACGTGCCGTACCAGGGGGCCTACGGGGTGACGCTGCTGTCGGGGCTGGCGACGTTGTTCGCGGTGTTGCGCGGCTCGCCGTGGGAGGTCGTCGACCAGAACGTCTTCGACATGGTCGAGAGGTCGTTCGCCCCCTTCGTACTCGACGGCGCCTGCATGGACCTGGTTCGCGGCCGGGGAGTCGGCAGGCAGGCGTTCGGCGACCACGAGCGGGGGCGGGAGATCGCGGCCGCGATCCTGCTGCTGGGGGAGAGCGCCTCGGCTCCGGAACGGGCCCGCTGGCACGCGATGGTCAAGGGATGGGCGGTGCGGAACACGTACCGGCCGATGCTGGAGAACGCCGAGCCGGCGTTTCACGCCCGGCTGGCCGCGATCATGGACGACGCCGCCGTGCCCGCCGCCGCGGAGCCGGCCGGGCACCGGCTGATGCCGATGAGTGCCAGGGCCGTGCACCGCGGGCCGGGCTGGTGCGCCGCGCTCAGCATGGCCTCGCACCGGATCGGCCACTACGAGCACGGCAACGGCGAGAACCCGCGCGGCTGGCACACCGGCTCAGGGATGCTCTACTGGTGGGCCGAGGGCCACGGCGACCAGTATTCCGACTCGTTCTGGCCGACCGTGGACCCCTACCGCCTGCCCGGCACGACCGTCTCCACCCGGCGACTGGCCGACGGCGCGGGCCCGGGCTGGGGTGACACGTGTACGCCCTGGCGCTGGGTCGGCGGGGCCACGGACGGCACGTACGCGACCGTCGGCCAGCATCTGAACGGCCTGGAGAGCACGATGGAGGCGGTCAAGTCGTGGTTCTTCCTCGACGACGCGATCGTGTGCCTGGGCGCGGGCATCACCGCCGAGGACGGCACGCCCGTCGAGACCGTCGTGGACAACCGCAGGACCGGCGCCCCGCTCACTGTGGAGGCGGGATGGGCACACCTCGACGGCCACGGCGGCTATGTCGTGCCCGGCGGCCAGGCCCTGCACACGCTGCGCGAGCGCCGCACCGGCGGCGGGGCGACCCGCGACTACGTGACCCTCTGGCTCGACCACGGCGTCGATCCGCGCTCGGCCGGTTACGTCTACCTGCTGCTGCCCGGCGCTAGTGAGGAGGAGACACGTGCCAGGGCTGCCGGCGCCGGGGTACGCGTGCTCGCCAACACCGCCCGCTTGCAGGCCGTGCACGTGCCCTCGCTGGGGATCACGGCGGCCAACTTCTGGAACGCCGGGACGGCGGCCGACCTGAGCGCCTCCGCCCCATGCGCGCTCCTGGTACGCGAACGCGGCGACGGCACGGCCACGCTGACCGTGTCCGATCCCCGGTGCGACCTGGACGAGCTGACCGTGACCTGGGCCAGATCGGTGGCGGGTGTGATCGGCGGCGAGGCCGTCCTCAGCGGCGGGACGTTCACGTTCGGGCGGCTCGCCGGCCAGGAGGGCGCCTCGCGGACGGTCACCGTGCGGCTGAGCTGATCATGTATTGGCTCCGTACCCAACCAGGCCGACCTGCCGGTGCGCGCCCTCTACGTCAAGACCGACGCGGTACGACGCCGTACGCTTCGAGTAGCCACGTCCTGGGGGCGTTGCCGCGAACATCATCGTAACGACGTGTATGCGAGGGGCCGATGAGCGAGATCAAGCGGGCGCTGGTGCTGGGCGGCGGCGGAGTCGCCGGGATCGCATGGGAGACCGGCGTGCTGACCGCGCTCGCCGACGCGGGCGTGGACGTCACGGCCGCCGACCGGATCATCGGCACGTCGGCGGGTTCGACGGTCGCCGCCCAGGTCACCAGTGGCCTGCCGCTCTCCGACCTGCTCAAGCGGCAGACCGATCCCGCGCTGCAGACTCCCGAGTTGCCCAGCGGGGTGCCGATGGAGGAGCTGTGGACGCGGTTCCAGCAGATCTTCGAGCAGACGCCGGATCCGGCCGGGCAGCGGCGCGCGATCGGAGCGCTGGCGCTGGGGGCGTCCACGGTCACCGAGGCCCGGCGGCGCGAGGTGATCGAGGCGCGGTTGCCTGTGCACGAGTGGCCCGAGCGCGACCTGGTGATCGTGGCGGTGGACGCCCTCACGGGCGAGCCCAGGTTGTTCGCGCCCGGCTCCGGGGTGGGGCTGGTCGACGCGGTCGCGGCCAGCTGCGCGGTGCCCGGCGTGTGGCCGTGCGTGACCATCGACGGTGTCCGTTACATGGACGGTGGCGTGCGTACCAGCACCAATGCCGACCTCGCGGCCGGGTTCGACCGGGTGCTGGTGCTGGCGCCGCTGCCGGACATGGCGGAGGGGGAGCCGGCCTGGAAGGGGCTCGAGGGCACGGTCGAGGTGATCGAGCCCGACGAGGACTCGCTGGCGGCGTTCGGGGCGGATCCGCTCGCCCCGGAAGTACGCACGCCCAGCGCCGAGGCCGGCTACGCCCAGGGCCGCTCCGCCGCGGCCCGGGTGACGGCGATCTGGCGGTAGCCGCGCCTATTCGGGCGCCACTCAAGGACCGCCACAACATCGGACTCAGGCGCCCGCGAGCACCTTCTTCAGCACCTCGCCGAACTCCTCGGGATACCCGAGGAAGCCACCATGGTCACCGGGGAACTCCACCGGCGCCGCGCCGAGCAAGTCGGCCAGCGTCACGGACGTCCGGTACGTGAGCAGCCCTCGCGAGTCGGCGCCGATGCCCACCACGACCCGTGCGGGACCGGCCGTCAACGCGGCGACGTCCGGCACGTACCGGGTGGTGCCCCGCATTTCGTGGGCGAAGAACCGGACGTTGTCGGCCAGGTCCTGCTCCGACGGTTCCCCGGGAGGCCCGGCGGGGGAGCCCTCGTCCCCCTGGTCGAACCCGGCGGTGGCCATGAACTTCGCGAACGCCGCCTCCTGCCCCTCCCGGTGGAACGTCTCGATGATGTCGTCGATCGCGGCCCGCTGCTCGGCGGCGTCGGGGAGCAGCTCCACCGAGGGCGGCTCGTGCGCGACGAGCGTACGCACCCGCGCGGGGTGCCGCGCGACCAGCGCGAGCCCCGTCACCGCGCCGCCGCTGCTGCCGAGCACGTCCGCGGCCTCGGCGCCCAGGGCGTCCAGGATCGCGGCGACGTCGTCCGCCCGCAGCTCGGGCGTGGAGTCCTGCTCGGGATCGTCGAGCACGCTGTCCGAGATGCCCCGCGGGTCGTGCGTGACCACGGTGTACTCGCCGGCCAGCGCCCCGGCCAGCGGCTCGAAGAACCTCGCGGCCATCGGCGCCCCCATCAGCATCAGCAGCGGCCCGGTGCCGCGTACCTCGTAGCGCAGGCGAGCGCCCGGTACGGCGAGAGTGCGAGTGGTCGTCATGGCAGGTCGTCCTTTTCTCCAGCCGTCGTCCCGCGGTTCTGCGGTGACGCAGGTAAGACCGCGGCCCCCGGCGAAACTCATCGCTCAGCGCAAAGAATTACCTCATGAGCACCCGGTGCCTTCATTTTGCCGAAAAGTGGGTGGGTGGTTGCGCAAAAGGGGTGATTAGGCAGGTGGTATAGGGGGCGCCATGGAAGCCGGCGACAACGTTCCCACCCTGAAGAGGTACGGGCTCAGCGAGGAACTCGTGCGAGCCCTGTTCTTCGGGCTGCACGTGGGGCTCTACATCGTGGACGGCACCGGTCGGATCATCATGGTCAACCCGTACGCCGAGCAGCTGCTGGACCGGCCCGCCCAGGAGCTGATCGGGGCGGACTCGCATGACCTGCTGCACAGGAACGCCGACGGCAGCACGATCCCCCGGGCGAGCTGCCGCCACCTCGCGGCCCTCGGATCGAGCACCAGCGTGCGCACCGACGAGACCTGGTTCACCCGCGGCGGCGGCGGCCTCATCCCCCTGGGCCTGGTGGTCGCGCCGCTCCAACTAGGCCGGAACCTGGGAGGAGTGGTCCTCTTCTACGATCTGCGGCGGCACAAGGCCGTGGAACAGGAGCAGGCCGCCCACCTCACCGTTCTGGAGCAGCTGACCGGCCGGCTGTCGCTGATGGCGGAGATCAGCACCGTGCTGGCCTCCACCCTGGAGGTGGAGGAGGCGCTGCGGCGGCTGACCCGGCTGGTGGTGCCCCGCCTGGCCGACTGGGCGGTGATCGACCTGCTCGGCCCCGGCGACACCCTGCGCAGGGTCGCGGTCGTGTCGCGCGACAGGAGCAACACCGAGGCGGAGCGGTGGGAGGGGCCGCTACCCTCACTGCGGGAGACCGCACACTCGCCGCTGGCCAGGGTGCTCCGCGGCGCTCCCTCGGTCCTGCTCGACTCGCGGGATCTGGCCAAGGTGGCCGAGGCGGGGATCTGCGGCGTGCAGCGGGGGTTGTTCGAGAAGATCGACGCCACGTCGGTGATCATCGCGCCGCTGCGCACGCGCCGCCGGGTGCTCGGTGCGCTGACCCTGGCCCGGTCCGAGTCCTCTCCCGACTACGACACGGCCGATCTGTCCCTCATCGGCGACATCGCCGGCCGGGCCGGGCTCGCCGTGGACAACGCCGACCTGTTCGAGGAGCAACGCCGCGTCGCCGAGACCATGCAGCGGCACCTGATCAGCCCGCTGCCCGGCATCGAGGAGCTGGAGCTGGTCGCGCGCTACCAGCCCGCCCCGAGCGGCTCCCAGGTCGGCGGCGACTGGTACGACGCCTTCCCGTTGCCCGGCGGGGTGACGACCCTGGTCATCGGCGACGTGATGGGGCACGACCTGCAGGCCGCGGCCGAGATGTCGCAGATCCGGAACATGCTGCGGATGATGACCTGGGCCCAGCGGCGGCCGCCCAGTCTGGTGGTCGGCCAGCTCGACGACGCCCTGCCGCACATCACCGACCACCTGATGGCCACGCTGGTGCTGGCACTGGTCGAGCAGCAGGAGGACGGCGCCTGGTGGCTGCACTGGACCAGCGCGGGCCACCCGCCGCCGCTGCTGGTCGACGACGACGGCTCCACCCGGTACCTGGAACAGGGGCAGGGCCTGCTGCTCGGCACCGGCCTGCACACCGACCGGCCCGACGCCGGCGTGCCGATCCCGTCGCGGGGCACCGTCCTGCTCTACACCGACGGCCTGATCGAGACCGCCGAGTCGTCCCTCGAAGTGGGCATGAACCGGCTGCGCAGGCACGCCGCCTCACTCGCCAGGCAGCCGCTGCCGTACTTCTGCGACGAGATCCTGGCCCGGATGCGGCATGACGTGATCGACGACATCGCGCTGCTCGCGCTGCGTCTGAAGCATCCGGGCAAGGACCGCTGATGCTGACCCTCAGACGCGGTCGGCGGCGATGAGCAGGTACTGGAAGCTGCCGCTCTTGTAGGCGTCGAGGAAGGACGCCTCGATGCCGGTGGCCAGGTGGGTCCTGGCGCGGAGCTCCCAGTACGGGACGGTGGCGGCCGTGAGGTCCACGACGCTGATCGGGATGAGGCGGTTGGCCGCCATCTCCTTGAAATACGTGCTGCGGGAATGGATGTCGCAGATGTAGTGGGCGTTGATCTGGCTGATGGCGCGGGACGGCAGGCCGTAGGCGTCGTTGTAGCAGCCGGTGATGCACACGTATCTGCCGCCGCGGTTCAGGAGTCTGGCGTGTTCGGCGAACAGGAGGGAGAGCTCGACGTACATGGTGCTTTCGTTGTTCCAGATCGCCTGGAACGTCCCCGTCTGGAACCTGGTGTCGAGCATGTTGCGGAAGTGGAAGCGTACCTGGTCGTCCACGCCGCGTTCCTTGGCCTGCTGGTTGGCGAAGTTCACCTGGGACTCGGAGATGGACACGCCGTCCACCTGGCAGCCGTACCGGAGGTTGGCCAGGAGGCTGGAGCCGCCGCGGCCCGAGCCGGCGTCCATGACGCGGTGTTCGGGCCGCAGCGGGCCGAGGTGCGCGATGAGGGTCTCCGCCTGTACGGACTCCAGCCGGTGGAGTTCGTTGACGACGCGTTTCTCCCGGCTCGCCTCGGGGGCGTCCAGGACCGACCAGTCCACCTCGCCGATGCCGTAGTGGTGGTGGTAGAGGCCGTCGACCTCACCGAGACGCAGGTTGACCGGGTTCTTCTCGGCGTTCCAGTAGTCGGCCACGGATTGCTGGTAGAGGCTGCTCAGTACGGGGGTCTGTGCGCTCACCGGAGACTCCTTTCCTGGGGCGGTCGTCATGACTGGTAGCGGCTGGTGGTGCCGTGCCATTCGAGGCATCCGGCCATCCATCCCTGCGCGCCGCGCAGGAATCGTTTGAGCTCGGGGGACGGGATGGCGGCGAGTTCGCGTCGGCTGTTCTCGAAGCCTTCGACGAAGTCGTTGTGCAGGGCGACGGCGCGCTCGGTCGCCTCGCGCGTCGAGCAGTTCTCTTCGGCGGCGATGAGCAGGATCAGGTTAGAGTCGGGGAGTTCGTCGGCCGCCTCTCTCTCGACGGAGTGGAGGTCGTTGACGATGACGCTGGCAGTGCCCGCCTGCATGAGGGCGGTGTGGAAGCGCCGGTCGAAGAAGAGGCTGGCGGGCAGCTCGTAGCCGCCGACGACGTCGATGAGCGTCATGGAGGTGTAGAAGCTGTCGTGCTGGCGGGCCGCGAGGTAGCGCCAGACGGGCGGCGGCGTTTCCAGGTAGCGCCAGGCGGCGTACGCGGTCCAGCTCACGTACATCTGCGAGGTGATGTTGCAAATGCGCATGACCTGGGCCGGGGTGGCGTGGCGGGTCACGTGGCTGGTGGCCGAGCGCAGCGAGACCAGGACGGGGTCGGCCCGGATCCACTCTTCGAGCGTGCGGGTGTAGTCGCCGGCGTCCGGCGGCGGGTCCATGGCGGACGTGACCAGGGCGAGCCGGGGCGGGAGCTCCGTCGGCGTCGCGCCGAGTTCGGTCTCGTCGGCGTAGTAGTCGTCGGCTGCCCACCAGGCGGTATTCATCTGGGCCGCGACCAGCAGCGAGTCGGGGTCGTCGCGGTCGGGGTGGGTGAGCATGGCCAGCCGCCCGAACCCGGTGTCGGCGAACTCCTCCATCCGCCCCTCATGGATGCCGACCCGCTGGGCCCACGCCACCAGCCGCCGGTCGACCTCGTCGCCGAGGTCGTCGTCGACCCGGACGGTCTCCGGGCAGTACAGCGGCGGGTACGACCCGTCGCCCCATTCCCGTTCCCGGTAGGCCAGCGGAGCGAGACTGTGCCTGCGTTCGCCACCGGACGGGGTCGGGATCGAGACGCTCCATCCGCGATCCGGCTCGTGCCCGTCTCCCTCGTCGGGCCTGGGCCGGTAGGGCTGGAACGCGGCTCGGAGGCTGAGCGTGCAGGCTCCCAGGCCGGTCGGGCCGGCCGGCAGCGGCACCGTGTCGTGCGGCATGACGCACCTCTTCCTAGGAGCGCGGGGCGGCTATGTCGACGTTCTCGAGGATCCCGATGGCGTCGGGGACCAGGATCGCCACCGAGTAATAGGCGCTGACCAGGTACGACATCACGGCCTGGGCGCTGATGCCCATGAACCGGACGTTCAGCCCGGATTCGTACTCTTCGGGGATGCCGGTCTGGTGGAGGCCGACGACTCCCTGGTCGTCCTCGCCCGTGCGGAGGGCCAGGATCGAGGTGGTGCGTTCGTTCGTGATCGGGATCTTGCCGCAGGGGAAGATCGGGATCCCGCGCCAGGCCGGGACCTCGTGGCCGTCGACGTCGGTGCTGCCCACGACCAGCCCGCGCTTGTTGCATTCCCGGAAGAAGGCGGCGATCGCCTTGGGGTGAGCGAGCAGGAAGCGGGTCTTGCGGCGCATGCTGATCAGGTCGTCCAGGTCGTCGGGGGTGGGAGGGCCCGACCAGGTGTAGAACCGCTGGCCGTAGTCCGTGTTGTGCAGCAGCCCGAACTCGCGGTTGTTGAGCAGCTCCGACTCCTGGAGTTCGCGGATCTCGTGGATGGTCAGGCGCAACTGCTGCTGGAGCTGGTTCATCGGGTCGTTGTAGAGGTCGGCGACCCGCGTGTGGACGCGCAGGATGGTCTGCGCGACGCTGAGCTCGTACTCGCGGGGCTGGAGGTCGTAGTCCACGAACGTGCCGTTGATGGCCGGCTCGCCCACGTGCCCGGCCGCGATGGCGACCGCCGCTTCGCCGCGGCGGTTGACCGGTTTGCGGGTGCTCTCCAGGAAGCGCTCGATGTGCCCGCGCAGGGCGGGGGACCGGCCGGCTATCCGCCGGAACTCCGTTCGCGGCGCCACCATGACCGTCGCGGCGGTGGCGGCCCTGATGGTGCACGGCCATCGGGGGTTGCCCTGGCTGAGGGCCTCGTCGCCGAACTGGTCGCCGTCGGTGATGACGCCGAGGAACTGGGTGGTGCCGTACTTGCCGGTGGAGAGCCGGTCGAGGCGGCCGTGGGCGATGACGTACGTCTCGGTGACGGGGGCACCGGCCTCGACGATGACCTCGCCGGCCTGGAACTCCCGTGGCGCGAACGTCGAGGCGATCGCCTCCAGCACCTCGACGTCGCCGAAGCCGCGCAGCGCGGGGAGCTCCGCGAGCGTCTCCGGGATGATCCGCACATCGTCCGCCCCGTGCTGCGCGACGCTCACGCGGCCGCGCCCGATCGTGTGCGTCAGTCGGCGGTTGACCCGGTACGTTCCGCCGCGCACGTCCACCCAGGGCAGCATGCGCAGCAACCAGCGGGAGCTGATGGCCTGCATCTGCGGCGGGGTCTTGGTGGTGGTGGCCAGGTTGCGCGCGGCCCGGGTGTCCAGGCTCAGCCGCTGTTCCGTCGGCTCAGTGGGCATGTTTCCTCGCAATCGCCGATCCGTCAGACAGGTCCCCGCGCGATGTCAGGAGGCTGCTTAGCTACTGAAAGTAGTTTTATGAGCACGCTACGTAGAATCTCCTGGCGGGGAGGGAATGCTGGCGGCCGCGAAAGGGAGATCTGGCTCTCTTGAAACTCCGGTGCTCGCCGCCGGCCGTACGGTCCATACTGGGGCGCGTGAACCTCGTCGCCTGCTGCCCACGGTGGTGTGATGGTTGAGGAATTGGTCGCGCACGTGCGGGAGGCGTTCGGGTGGGGTGCGGACGTCGTGGTGTCCGCAGGGCCGAGGGGTGCGCTGGGGCAGATCTGGCGCCTGGACGTCGGCCCGGCCCGCTACGCGCTCAAGGAGATCTTCGCCGAGCCGCCGTCGGACGCGCTGATCGAGGCGGAGCTGGCGTTCGCGCGGCGGGCCGCCGAAGCAGGGGTACGGCTGCCGGCCAGCCACCCCGACCGCGATGGGCGCTACCTGCTCGTGGGGCCCGACGGGGCGTTGCTGCGCCTGTACGACTGGGTCGATCTGCGGCCGGTCGAGCTGACGGCGCAGGCCACGCCGGGAGAGCTCGGGGCGCTGCTGGCGCGCCTGCACCGGTGCGCCCCCGCCACGGCGGTGGAGCCGGGCGGCGGGCCGCCCAACCCCTGGTACGACCACGTCCCCGCCGCGCACGAGTTGGCGCAGGCGTCCACGTCGGGCGCGGCGTGGGCCGCCCGGCTCGCCGACCGGCTGACCACGCTGCCCGAGCTGTGCGCGGCGGTCGCGCCGGCCGATCCCGCCGAGCTGATCGTCTGCCATCGCGACCTGCACCCGGAGAACGTTCTGGCCGACCCGACGGGTGCGCTTGTGGTCGTCGACTGGGACAACCTCGGGCCGGCCGCGCCGGGCCGGGAGCTGGCCCAGGCACTGTTCGACTGGTTCTGCGACGACTCGACCACCGACCTGGCCCCCGTGCGCGCCATGTACGAGGCGTACGTGCGCGCGGGCGGGCCGGGACGCATCACCGAGCCGGCGGACTTCACCATGCTGATCGCGTCCCGGCTGAACTTCCTGCTGGTCCAGGCGCGCGTCGCGCTCGACCCGCGAGCCGAGTCGCGGCACCGCGAGTGGGCCGAACGCGAGATCGACGAGGCGCTGCACATCCTGCCGGCCCCGCGGCAACTGGCCGACGTGCTGGAGCTGACCCGCGCCCGCTGATCGGTGTGGGTGTCAGCCGTTGCTCGGCACGAGCCGCCCACGGGAGGCGTGCACGGCGCCGTCGCCAGCGAAGGACACCGACGCGCCACGCCAGTTCACGCCCGGTACGGTCGCGCAGCCGTCGTAGCCGGTGGCCAGGTCGATCGACTTCTGGTCCTTGGCCAGCCGTACCGTCTTACCGGGGAAGCCGAGACCGTTGCCGGCGTTGACCAGGCAGACAGCGTTCTTACCGCGGACGACGAGCTTGGAGTCGACCGCCTCCCCGGCCGCGGCCACGATGAGGGCGGGCTGGTTGGTCTGGACTCCGTCGGCGCCGATCGACCGGGCGTGCTGGAACTGCGCCACCTCCTGGTCGGCCCCGGCGTCGTAGGCATGCGGCATGACGACTGCGCACGAGTCGTGGGCCGCGGCGACGGACTCGGGCGTGTACTCGTCCAGTCGCGAGCCGAACACCTTGAAGACCTGCCCGACCTCGTACAGCAGGAAGCCCGGCTCCCATGTGTCGCGGTTGTAGATGAGCCGGGCACCGGGCTCGGCGACCAGGATCCGCGAGTCGGCCGAGTTGAAGATCGACTCTTCGATGAGGCCGTACTTGCCCACCAGTTCGGCGAGCTTTCCTTCCTCGGTGACCGATCCCTTGATGTCCAGCTCGATGCCGCCGCCGGCCCGCTTGGCGACCGCGAGGATCTCTTCCAGCGAGGCGATCTGCGCCGGGTCGTACGCGCTGCCCTTCCAGGGCTCGTAGTCGGCGGCGTTGAGGGCACGCGCCTCGTCGAAGGTCAGGTCCTTGATGTTGCCGGTGCCGTTGGTCGTGCGGTCGACCGTGGAGTCGTGCAGGGCGACGAAACGTCCGTCGCGGGTCTGCTGGACATCGACCTCGACCAGGTCGACACCGTAGGCGAAAGCGTACTCGTAGGACTTCAGGGTGTTCTCGGGAGCGAGGGTGTTCGCTCCCCGGTGAGCGGAGATCAACACGTCGGCGGAGCCCTGGTCCGGGGTGCCGGCGTTCTCCCAGCGGGCCGGCTCGGGCTTCTCGTCGCACACCGGCTGCTGGGTCAGCGGCTTCAGCGCGGCCAGCGCCTGCCGGTACTGCTCGATCCGGGGGTCGTCGTCGGCGTGCGCGCCGGCGGTGCCCGCGACCAGACCCGCCGTCACCGCGGCGGCGGCGATCAGCGATCGTACGGCTCGGCGTGCAGGGGGGAACGTCATGGCCAATCCTTTCGACGATCTCGGTAACTCGCCGAGTATTCAGGCGCTGCCACACCTCCCGGTGAACCGTTCTTGGCGAACAGACGGCATATTTGCGACCTTTCAGTCGATCATTACGATTTGTCCCCATACGGTGGCTGGACGGTCGGCGCGGCCAGCCAGCGTAGCCAGCCGCCGTGGAGCGCAGCCATCGGACGTCGTCCGGGTTGATGACGTCGAGCGGGTTGAGGTCGATGCCGGCTCGCCACGCAATGGTTACCGCCCCCGGCTGGACGGGGTGTGGCTCGCCCTCGATGTGGCACCGCAGCGTCAACGGGCTGTCGACGGTCCTGGCCGGGCGTCCGTCGTAGTCGTAGCGGTAGCGATCGGGCAGCAGGCACAGCCCGGCGGAGGCTCCGACCTCCAGCAACGCCAGCGGCCCGACAAGGGCCACCGGCGCGTCCGCGCTCGGCCCGCCGACGTTGCTGTAGCTTGTCTCTAGAGTTCAACTCTAGTTATAGTGGTCACCTCAACCCGGCACACGAACGCAGGAGGAAACCATGCAGGCCATTGCCAACACCCAGCACGCGGAGGCGTGGAACGGCTGGGAAGGCGTCAACTGGGCGAACGATGCCGCCCGTTACAACGCGATCGTCGCCGCCTTCAACGACGACTTCTTCCGGGTCGCCGCCATCGAGGCGGACGACCGCGTCCTCGACATCGGCTGTGGTACCGGCCTGGTCACGCTGCTGGCGGCACGCCAGGCGTCCCGAGGGTACGTCGTCGGCGTCGACATCTCGGAACCGATGCTGGAACGCGCTCGCGCCGATGCGGCGGAGCAGGGCATCGCCAATGTCGGGTTCGAGCAGGGGGACGCCCAGGTCCATCCCTTTCCCGGCGGCGGCTTCGACGTCGCGATCAGCCGGGGCGGGGTGATGTTCTTCGGGGACATGGTGGCCGCATTCGCCAACATCCGGCGAGGGCTGCGGCCAGGTGGGCGGCTCACGTTCATGGGCCCGCAGGGCGGTACTCCCGACAGTGACTACGCCCGTGCCACCGCGGCGCTGAAGCCGCTGATGCGCGGGCCGTCGCCCGCCGCGCAGGGGATGGGATCCCTGGTCGACCCGGCCCGCATCCACGAGGTGCTCGATGAGGCCGGGTTCGCCGACGTGGGCGTCACTCCGGTCACTGCGCTGATGGACTACGGTCGCGACGCCACCGCCGCGGCGGAGTTCATCCTCAGCCAGGGACCGGTCCGCTTCAACCTGAAAGGGGTCGACCAGGCCGTCGTCGAACGGGCGCGGGAGGAACTGCGGGCCGGGCTCGGGACGTACGAGACCTCAGAGGGGGTACGCATCCCGGGCGCCGTCTGGCTGGTGAGCGCCACCCGCCCCTGAGCCTGGCCCTTTGAGCGTGGGCGTGGTTCTCGGGTCGGGGGTCAGGCAGGTCGGAGCTGGCGTGTAACAACGATTTATTCTGGCCCTCATCGCCGGGCAACGTCATCGACCGCATCCTGAGTCACACGGCACCAACTGGTTGGGGTGAAATGACACACCTCGCAGACCCTCCGGTCATCCCCCACAAGCCTCTCGATCACGTTTCCGGTTCAACTGACTCCACCTTTTCCCGGCTGCTCAGGTTCGCGCTGGCCAACCTGCGGCGCAGGCCCGAGCGGGCGCTGCTGTCCGTGCTGGGCATCGGGCTGGCGATCGCCGCGGTCGTGGTGGTGCGTACGATCGCCGCCGGACACCAGGACGCGGGCGTCGCCGCGGTCACCAGGGCGGTGGACGGCGCGCCCTACTGGGTGGTCCCGGACGGCGGCGTGCGTTACGGCTCCGGCGCGCTCGTCCCGACCGGGCCGCTGGCCGAGCTGAACGTCCCGCCCGGCTGGAACATCGACATCACCCGCGACGGCGGCTCCGGGTGGGCGACGCTCACCACCGACGCGACCCCGGACGAGGTCGCCGCCGCCACCGGCCTGCGCGTGGTCTCCGATCCGGCCATCGCTCCCATCCCGGGTCAGGGCGGCCTGATCTACGCCACGCGGAACGACGCGGGGCGCGGGTCGTTCGTCGGGTTCGAGCAGAAGTACGCCGCGCTGCTCGGCGGGCAGGTCGAATCCTCCGTGCTCGGCCTGATCGGGCAGGCGGGCCTGGTCCTCGGGTTCGTGATCGCGGTCACCGGGTTCATGGCCTCCGTGCACGAGCGGCGGCGCGAGTTCGGGATCATGTCGAGCGTCGGGCTGTCCGACGAGGTCCTGTACTTCTTCATGGTCGAGTCGCTGCTCGTGTTCGCCGCGGCGTACCTGGTCGGGGTGCTCGCCGGGGGCGTGGTCGTGGCCGTGTTGCTGCCGGCGTTCTTCGGGCTCGGGGCCTGGCTGACGGCGGCGGGGCTGGTCGCCATGTACCTTCCCGCGCTCGGCATCGTGGCCGCGCTCGTCCCCGTCCACCGGTTGCTCCAGCAGCGGCCGGTCGCCCTGCTCGTGGAGCACGCGTGAGGCGGGGGCTGGCGTACGGGTGGCTGGCCGTGCGCCGCAGGAGCCGGGTGCTGGCGTTGCCTGCCGCGACCGTCGCGACGGGGGCGTTCCTGCTCGTGCTGGTGGTCGGGTTGCTCCCCGGGTTGCGCACGCAGGAGTTCGGCGACATGAGCCGGGCCTCCGTGGTCATCGCCGTGCTCGTGCTGCTGGTCGGGGCCGTCGAGGTGGCCATCGCGGCCACCCGGTCGGTGGTGCAGCGGACCAGGGAGATCGGTGTCCTGAGCGCGTTCGGCGTGCCGTACCGGACGATCGTGTGGGGGCTGCTCGCCGAGCCGGTCGCCACGGCGGCGGCCGGGGCGGCGGCGGGGGCGCTGCTCGGGCTCGCCGCGACGGCGGGCATGGCGCTGGGCGGGCTGGCCGACGTGCCGTTCCTGCCCGGGATCGCGCTGCTCGGAGCGCTCGCCGCGGTGTCCGCCGCCACGCTGGCGGCCGCCGCGGCCAGCGCCGTGCCCGCCTGGCGGGCGGCCCGCCGGCCGCCGTTGGCGTCCCTCACCGACTGAAAGGACGATTCGGTGGCAACCGTGCAGGTCGAGAACGCCTGGAAGTTGTTCCAGGTCGGTGACGAGGTGGTCCGGGCGGTCGTGGACGTGAGCCTGACCGCTTCGGAGGGAGAATTCGTCGCGCTGATGGGGCCGAGCGGGAGCGGGAAGTCGACGCTGCTGCACCTGCTCGGCGGGCTGGACCGGCCGACCAAGGGCGAGGTCCACATAGCCGGGCGGCCGACGTCGGGGCTGACCGAGAGCCAGTTCGCGGCGCTGCGCCATTCGACGATCGGCTTCATCTTCCAGTCCTACAACCTGATCCCGTTCCTGTCGGCGGTGGAGAACGTGGAGCTGCCGCTGATGTTCGAGCCCGTCGATCGGGCCTCGGTCCGCCGCCGCGCCCTCGACCTGCTCGACCTCGTGGGGCTGGGGCACCGCGCGAGTCACCGCCCTGGCCGCATGTCGGGCGGCGAGCAGCAGCGGACCGCGATCGCGCGGGCGCTGATCGGCTCGCCTTCGGTGGTGCTCGCCGACGAGCCCACCGCCAACCTCGACCAGCGCACAGGGGAGTCGGTGGTCGCGTTGCTCCAGGACCTGTGCGCCCGGCTGGGCGTGACGGTCGTCGCCTCCACCCACGACCCGATGGTCGCCGGGCACGCCACCCGCGTGCTGCGCATGTCCGGCGGACGGATCACCGAGGAGAACCATGAGTGAATCCCGCCTGCTCAGCGAGATCGTTCCCGACCAGGTGCTGCCGAAGGTCCTGCGCACCTTCGACCTGGTCGCCGTCTACGTGTTCATCATCTTCTTCGTCTCTGGCGCGTCGATCATCGCGGGCGGCGGCTGGGCGTCCATGTCGATGTGGGTCATCGGGTTCGCGGTGTTCCTCGTCCCGGCCGCGCTCGCGGTGCTCGAACTGTCCGGCCTCTGGCCGGCCCAGGGAGGTGTATACGTGTGGGCGTACCACACGTTGTCCGAACGGTGGGCGTTCCTCGGCGGGTTCCTGTCGTGGATCCCGGTGATCCTCTCTGGCATGATCACGCCGGCCGCGGCGGTGTCGTACCTGTCGCTGGCCTTCGGCTGGAACCTCAGCCTGACCGCCAACATCGTGCTGCAGCTCGTGCTGCTGTGGGCCTGCGTCGCCTTCGCGCTGCGCCGGTTGCGCCTCACCCAGAACGTCTCCAACGGGGTGTTCGTCTTCTACGCCCTGCTCGTGATCGGGGTGTTCGTCGCGGGCCTGGCGGTGGCGCTGGGCAACGGCGGCCCCGCCGTGCCGGTCGAGAACCTGGTCACGGTGGACTTCGGCACGTACGGGTGGATCTTCGGCATCGTGCTGCTCTACCTGGTCGGCGTGGAGACGCCGTTCAACATGGGCGCGGAGTTCACGCAGGGGTCGAGCGCCAAGCGCATGGTGTGGGCGGGCTCGGTCGCGCTCGCCGTCGGCTACCTGCTGGCGACCGCGGGCGTCCTGTTGTCCACCCCGGCCGACAAGATCGACCCGGTCACGGGCGTGGCCCGGGTGTTCGGGGAACTCGGCGCGGGCTGGCTGCAGTCGGTCGCGGCCGTCGGCATCGCGCTGATCAGCCTGACCGCCTTCACGATCTACCAGTCGGCGTACTCGCGGCTGGTGTTCGTCTCCGGGCTGGAGAAGCACCTGCCGCGCCTGTTCACCCACCTCAACGCGCGCACCAGGAACCCGGTCACGGCGCTGCTCATCCAGGGGGCGATCTCGTCGGTCGGGGTGGTCATCCTGTACTCGCAGCAGTCGCTCACGACCGTCTTCCTCAGCCTCCAGGGCGCGCTGACCGTTTTGTGGCTCGCGTCCGGCTACTTCTTCCTCGTCCCGGTCATCGTCGCGAGGTTCCGGTACGCCGACCGGTACGCGAACGACACCTTCTGGCGCATTCCCGGCGGCCGGACCGTGGCTATCGTCGTATCCGGGATCGGGATCCTCGCCACCACGGCCGGCATCTACTACACCTTCACCCTCCCGTTCAGCCCCGACGTCCCGGCCGGTACGTGGATGCTGAACCTCGCGGTCATCTGCGGCGTCACGCTGGTGGTGGCCGGGCTGGTCTACTTCTTCGGCCGCCGCTCGGCCTCCCGGCTCTCGGAGGACCAGCGGCTGGCTCACCTCGCGACGCTCGGCACGGAAGGAACCCCGCAATGACCATCAGCATCTCTGTACGCCACCCGCTCGCCCCGCTCACCGAGGAGGAGGCCGCGGCGGCCTGCCGGGCGGCGCTGGCGTCCGGCGCGGTGGACCCGGGGGCGCGCATCGCCTACTGCGCGCTCGCCGAGCCCGCCAAGCAGGCCGTGCTCGGCTGGGACGGCACGCCGCTCCCGCGCGAGGTGACGGTGGTCACCTACGAGAAGAAGATCGGCAGGACCAGCATGGTCACGGTCGGCCTGCCCGACGGGGCGCTCGTGTCCTGCGAGCACGCCCCCGCGGCGCAGCCGCCGATCATGCTGGAGGAGTGGCTGGCCAACGCCGAGACGGTGCGCGCGGACCCGGGATTCCAGGCGGCGTGCGCCAAGCGCGGGGTCACCGACATGTCGGTGGTCCAGATCGACCCCTGGCCGGCGAGCAACTTCGGGCTGCCCGTGGACGGCGAGGGCCGCCGGCTCGCCCGCTGCGTCGCGTACGTGCTGGACGGGCCCGGCGACAACGCCTACGCGCACCCGATCGAGAACCTCGTCGTAGTGCTCGACCGCGACACCGGCGAGATCGTGGAACTCCAGGACGGCGCGGTGATCCCGGTGCCGCGCGCGTCCGGCCGCTACGACTCGGGCACGCGCGAGCTGGCGCCGCTGCAGATCGTCCAGCCCGACGGGCCCGGCTTCACCGTGGACGACGGCGCGCTGCGCTGGGGGCCGTGGCAGCTGCGGGTGTCCATGCACCCCATCGAGGGCCTGGTGTTGCACGAGATCTGCTACGTCGAGGGCGAGCGCGTCCGCCCCCTCGTCTATCGCGCCAGCCTGTCCGAGATGATCGTCCCGTACGGCTCGACCAGCATGAACCACTGGTGGAAGAACGCCTTCGACGCCGGCGACGTCGGCCTCGGCAAGATGGCCAACGCACTCGAACTCGGCTGCGACTGCCTCGGCGAGATCGTCTACCTGGACGCGGTCATGGTGAACGAGGACGGCGTGCCCGCCACGCTGCGCAACGCGATCTGCCTGCACGAGGAGGACTACGGCATCCTCTGGAAGCACTTCGACATGATGGCGGAGAAGTCGGAGGTCAGGAGGTCGCGGCGGATGGTCGTGTCGTTCGTCGCGACCGTCGGCAACTACGAGTACGGCTTCTTCTGGTACTTCTACCTCGACGGCACCATCCAGGCCGAGGTCAAGCTCACCGGCATCATCCAGACGCAGGCCGTCGTCCCCGGCACCACCGCCCCCTACGCGAACCTGGTGACCCCCGAGCTCGCCGGGCCGCACCACCAGCACCTGTTCAACTTCCGGCTCGACATGTGCCTCGACGGCACGCTCAACTCCGTCTACGAGATCGACGCCGACCGTGTCCCCGTGGGGCCCGACAACCCGTACGGGAACGCCTTCACCGCCACCGCGACGTTGCTGAAGACCGAGGCGGAGGCGCAGCGCATGGCCGCTCCCGAGAAGGGCCGCTACTGGAAGATCGTGAACCACGGGTCTCGGAACGCCGTGGGGGAGCCGGTGGCGTACAAGCTGGTGCCGACGCACGTCGGGCCCGTGCTGCTCGCCGACGACTCGGCGTCGATCAGCAAGCGGGCGGCGTTCGCGACCAAGCACCTGTGGGTGACTCCGTTCGGCGCGGACGAGCGCAGGGCGGCGGGCGACTTCCCCAACCAGCACCCTGGCGGTGCGGGGCTGCCCGAGTGGACCGCCGCCGGCCGGCCGGTCGTGGACACCGACATCGTGCTCTGGTACACCGCCGGCACCACCCACTTCTGCCGCCCGGAGGACTTTCCGGTGATGCCGGTCGAGTACACCGGCTTCACGCTCAAGCCCGCCGGCTTCTTCGACCGCAACCCCGCCATCGACCTGGCCCCCACCGTCATGCCGGGAGGCCACTGCGATCGCGGGGCGGCGTACCATTCCTGACCTCTTGGGCGAAGTGTCACGTTCGCGCCCACCGGGGGACGCCTGATGGTCGGCTGCGGTCGCTGCGATGTCGGGGTGAACTCTGACCCCTTGCACCGTCGCGGCTTCCTCACCGGCATCGGCACCGTCGCCGGGCTGGCCGCTCTCAGCCAGGTCCCGCTCGAAGGCACCGCGCTCGCGGCGCCGCCCCTGCGCGGCGGCGAGTACCCGTTCAAACTCGGCATCGCCTCGGGCGACCCAACGCCCGGCGGCGTGGTGTTGTGGACCCGGCTCGCGCCCGACCTGTTCAGCCCCGACGGCGGCATGCCGAGCCGTGCGGTGCCGGTCGAGTGGCAACTCGCGCTGGACGAGAACATGCGGAAGGTCGTCAAGCAGGGCACCGTGTCGGCGCTGCCCGAGCTGGCGCACTCGGTGCACGTCGAGGTGGACGGGCTGCAGCCGGAGCGGCACTACTACTACCGCTTCCGCTACCGCGGCGACGTCTCCGAGGTGGGCCGCACCCGTACCGCGCCCTCCGAGCACGGCGGGCGGGGCGCGCTGAGCTTCGCCTTCGCCTCCTGCCAGGACTGGACGCACGGCTTCTACTCGGCGTACCGGAGCATGGCCGAAGAGGACCTCGACCTGGTGATCCACCTCGGTGACTACGTGTACGAGTACGGCGTGCCGGCCGACGGCGGCCTGCGCAAGACCCCGACGCCGGACGTGCTGCGCGACGGCCCGCAGGACCTCGACCGCTGGCGCATGCAGTACGCCCTGTACAAGTCGGACCCGGACCTGCAGCGCACCCACGCCCGCTTCCCGTGGCTGGTCACCTGGGACGACCACGAGGTGGCGAACGACTACGCCGGCGCGTACGGCCCGATCGACGCGAACCGGGCCGCGGCCTACAAGGCGTGGTACGAGCACCAGCCCGTGAGCCGCCGGTCGCTGCCCCGCGCGGACGGCTCGCTGCTGCTCTACGGCCGCTCCGCCTGGGGCCGCCTGGCGCAGATCGACCTGCTGGACACCCGGCAGTACCGCAGCGCGCCGCCGTGCGGCTGGGGCGAGGCCCCCGCGTGCGAGGCCGGGAACGACCCGGCCAAGGGCACCATGCTCGGCACGACGCAGGAGAAGTGGCTGCTGGACGGGCTGCGCGGGTCGAAGGCCCGGTGGAACGTGATCGCGACGAGCGTGATGATGGCCCGGCTGGACCACGACGGCCCGACCGGCGACATCATCTGGCACGACGCCTGGGACGGCTACCCGGCCTCGCGCAAGGCGATCACCGACACGTTCGTCTCGGCCAAGGTCCGCAACCCCATGCTGGTCGCCGGTGACTGGCACTCGACATTCGTCAACGACATCCACCAGGACTTCGACCGGCCCGACTCGCCGGTCGTGGCGACGGAGTTCGTCGGCACGTCGATCTCCACCAACGGGGACGAAGAGGTCTACGGGCCCTACTACGGGCCGATGATCAAGTGGAACCCGCACATCAAGTTCTTCGACGGTGACCGCCGCGGCTACGTCACCTGCCGCCTTGACGACCGCGAATGGCGTACCGACCTGCGCATGGTGCCCACCGTCAGCCGGGCCGACGCCGCCGCCACGACGTTCGCCTCGTTCGTCGTGGAGGACCGCCGCCCGGGGGCGGTCAGGGTCTAGCGTCGCTGGTACGGCGGAGCCGCGCGCTCCGCCGTACCGGAGACTAGACCGGTGACTTCGCGCGGCGGGACGTGACGACATACGCCGCGCTGACGATCACGAAGAACGGGACGCCCGCCCACCACGCCGGCCGCAGCGGCTCGATGAACAGCGTCGAGACGAGCACGGCGGCGAGGAAGAGCATCACCACCACCGACGTGACGGGCGCGCCCCAGAGCCGGACCGGAGACTCCGGCAGCCCCTGCGCGGCGCGAGTGCGCCGGAAGGCGTAGTGCGTCACCAGGATCAGCAGCCACACCACCAGCGCCCCGAACACCGACACGCCGAACAGCGCCAGGTACGCCTCGCTCTCGCTGGCCGCCGAGACACCCGCGGCGAGCGCCAGGCCGAGTGCTGAGAGGGCGAGCGCGTTGCGCGGCACGCCGGCGGCGCTGAGCCGGCCGGTCCAGGCGGGGGCGTACCTGTTGGCGGCGAGCGAGTGCATCATCCTGGTGGTCAGGTAGAGGTTGGTGTTGGCGCTGGACAACGCGGCGGTCAGCACCACGAAGTTCATGATGGTCGCCGCGGCCGGGACGCCGGCGGCCGAGAACACCCGGACGAACGGGCTCTCGGTGACGGAGCCGCCCTGGGCGGTGGTGGTCCACGGCACCACGGTGAGCACGATCGCGATGGCGAGCACGTAGAAGAGCGCCAGCCGGGTGACCATGCGGCGGGCGGCGCGCGGGATGTCGCGCACCGGGTTCTCCGACTCGGCCGCGGTGACCGAGACGACCTCGGTGCCGATGTAGCTGAACAGCACGAACACCATGGCCAGGAACAGCCCGCTCATCCCGTTGGGCAGGAAGCCGTCGTGCGCGGTGAGGTTCGAGACGCCGGTGGCCTCGGCGCCGGGGAGGCCGACGGTGATGAGGAGCACGCCGAGCAGGATGAACACGATGATGGCGACGACCTTGATCATCGCAAACCAGTACTCGACCTCGCCGAACAGCTTGACCGCGGCGGCGTTCATGACCAGCACGACGGCCGAGAAGACCACGACCGGCAGCCACAGCGGCAGCGACGGCCACCAGAACTGGACGTAGATCCCGGCCGCGATGACCTCGCCGCCGATGGCGATGACCTGGATCGTCCAGTACGTCCAGCGGACCACGAACCCGGCCCACGGGCCCAGGTACCGGTGCGCGATGACCCCGAAGGCGCCCGCCTCGGGATGGACGACGACCATCTCGGCCAGCGACCAGCCGATCACCAGGGCGACGCCCGCGCAGATGACGTAGGCGACGATGGTCGCCGGACCGGCCTGGGAGATCGCCAGGCTGGAGCCGAGGAACAGCCCGGTGCCGATCGCGCCGCCCAGCCCGATCATGGTGAGCTGGCGCCCGGTCAGCCTGCGCTGCAGGCCGGATTCGTTGTCCACAAGAGACCTCTCGAGGGGGTGATCAGCTCCTGCGGCAGGCGCTGATGGCTGCGACGGCCGCGTCCACGTCGGACCGGTCGTTGTAGTAGTGGAAGGACAACCGCAGCAGGTCGCCCCGCGGCGCGGTCCAGATGCGGCGCTCGGCCAGCCTGGCGGCCAGCCCGTTCGGGTCGTCGTCGCGGATGGCCACCTGCGGGCCGCGCGCCCCGACCGGGCTCGCCACCCGCTCGCCAGCCGCCGCCAGCCGCTCCGCCAGCTCCTCGACCAGGCTAGACACATGCTCCTGTACGGCGTGCAGGTCGACCCGCTCGATGAGGTCGAACCCGGCGTTGGCCGCGTACGCGGACGGGATGGGCGGCGTGCCGGTCTCGAAGCGCCGGGCGTCGCCGGGGAAGTCGAGCAGCCGGGTGTCGAACGCGAACGGGTCGGTGCGGCCGAACCAGCCGGTGAGCTCGGGCTCGCGCTGCTGCTCCATGCCGCCGCGGACGTAGAGGAACGCGATGCCGGGCAGGCCGAGCAGGTATTTGAGCGATCCGGACGCCAGGTAGTCGCAGCCGAGCCGCTTGACGTCGATCGGGGTGACGCCGGTGCCCTGGTAGGCGTCCACGAACACCCGCGCGCCCTGGTCGTGCGCCAGCCGTACGACGTCCTCGACCGGGAGGCGGGCGCCGTTGCGGTAGGTGTGCAGCGGCACGGACACCAGGTTGACGCTCTCGTCGATGACCTGCTCGTACGCCTCGGCCGCGACGTTCTCGCCGGTGTCGGCGGCCACCCTGACCTTGGCGCCGCGCTGGCCCTGGGCCAGCCACACGTGCGCGATCGACGGGAACTCCAGGTCGTTGGTGACGATGCCGGGGCGGTACGACCAGTCGAGCGACGAGGCGGCCTGGAAGGCGGCCTCCGAGGCGCACGACAACACGGCCACCTCGTCCGCCTCTGCGCCGATGAGCCGGGCGAACCGCTCCCTGGCCCGGCCGACCTCCGCCATCCACGACTCCCAGGGGGCGCCCCTGTCCCGCAGCGAGTGGCCGATCTCCTGGAGCGCGTACGCGAGCCGCGACGACAGGGCGCCCTGGCTGCAGCTCGCCAGGTGCACGGCGTCGACCAGGGAGGGGAACTCGGCCCGGAACTGGGTGGCATTCAACATGTACGACATTTCGGGCACCATATCCGGCGGGATTTAACCAGGTCAATACGCCTTTAATAGCATTAACGCCGCCAGGGTAGGATCGGCGGGTGATTGGCGCCAGGATCCGTGAGCTCCGTACCGAGCGCGGGCTGACCCTCGCCCAGCTCGCCGCGGCGGCGGGCGTGTCGAGCGGGCTGATCAGCCAGGTCGAGCGCGACCTGGCCGATCCGAGCCTGGAGACGCTCAGGAAGATCGCGAAGGTGCTGGACCTGCCGCTCTTCAGCCTGTTCCGGGAGCCCGACGCGACCGCCGTGGCCGTGGTCCGGCGGGACGGGCGGATGCTGGTCAGGTCCCCGGCCGGCGGGGTCACCTACACCCGCGTGTCGCCCGGGCACGGGCGGCTGGAAGTGCTGGAGGGCCACCTGGTGCCCGGCGGGTCGTCGGCCGCCGAGCCGTGGTCGCACCCGTCCGAGGAGTGCGTGCTCGTGCTGCGGGGGCGGCTCGTCGTGGAGGTGTCCGGGGTCGAGCACGTGCTGGCGGCCGGGGACAGCTGCTACTTCGACTCGTCGCTGCCACACCGCTACCTGAACCCGGGCACGGAACCGGCCGACTTCCTCGTGGCCGCCACCCCGCCCAGCTACTGAGGCCGTCATCTGGTGGTCATGTCAGCAACGCGCGGAGGCGCCGGCCGTCCAATGCGTGCGCGGTGATCCCGTCGCGGCCCGCCATGGTGCCCGCGGCGATCAGCGCGTTCACGATGGCTTCCTCGGTGGCCTCGACGACGGCATCGAACAGGGGCGTGATGTGGGCGTCCGCCAGCATGGTGACGGGCTGGTAAAGCGGTATGCCGGCACCGAAGTCACTCGGTTGGAGTGCGTTTCCGGTGGAGAAGGCGAGGAACAGATCGCCGCTGAGGTGCTCACCCACTCCACCCAGGCGGGCGACCCCGAGACCCGCGCGCTGGGCGAGGCGGGTCAGCTGGTGGGGCAGCAGCGGCGCGTCGGTGGCGACGACGACGATGATCGAGCCCTCGCCCTGTCTCGGCGCTCCCTGGAGCTCGGGCGGTTGGGGAACGGGCACCTGCTCGCCGTTGATGATCTGACCGACCGGCACACCGTTGACGACGAGCCGCTCTCGCCGCCCGTGGTTGGCCTGCACCAGCACTCCGACGGTGTAGCCGCCGCGTTCTTCGTGCACGATCCGTGAGGCGGTGCCGATACCCCCCTTGAAATCGTGGCAGATCATTCCGGTCCCGCCACCGACGTTGCCCTCGGCCACCGCTCCACCGGCGGCGTTGTCGAAGGCTTGGAGGACGTGCTCGGGTCTGACATGGAAGCCGTTGACGTCGTTGAGGACCCCGTCCCACGTCTCAGCCACGACCGGCAGGCTGAAGAACGGTTGGGTGAGATCGCGATCCCGCACCTCCACGGCGACCAGCGCGTCCCGGACGACGCCGACGCTGTGGGTGTTCGTCAGTCCGATGGGGGTCGTCAGGCGCCCCATCTCGGCTATCCAATGCGTGCCGGTCATCTCGCCCGCACCGTTCAAGCGGTGGTAGCCCGCGAAGACCGGATGCTCCCAGAGCTGCTCGGCCCGTGGCCTGATGACGGTGACCCCGGTGCGTACCGGGCCGTGGCCGACCCGCAGACCTCCGGCACCCGAGATGAGGGTGGTATGCCCCACCATGACCCCGGCCACGTCGGTGATCGCGTTGTGCGGCCCGGGACGGCCGGTGCCGATCACGATCCCGAGGTCCCGGGCTCGTGCGATTGGATCACCTGTCGGGAAGGGCATTGCGATCTCCAGTCCGCCGAGTACGTTGCCGAACCAATGTTGCCTCGATAAGGGTGCAGCGGCGCACAGCGTCAGTCGCGCGACATGAGGTTGACCTCAAGGGCTGTTGAGGTAGCAGGCTGATGGCATGATCTTTACCGACGCGGAATACGCGTACCTCGTCGAGCATCCCCTGGGACGCCTGGCCACCATCGGCCCCGGCGGAGCGCCGCACCTCCACCCTGTCGCATTCAGGCTCAGCCCAGGCACCGCGACCATCGATATTGGCGGTCCCGCCTTTGCCCGCAGTCAGAAGTATCGCAACGTCCGGGCCGATCCGCGGGTCTCGTTCGTCGTCGACGACGAGTCGAAGGAACCCAATCCCTTTGGCCAGCGGGGCAGAGGCATCGAGATCCGGGGCCGCGCCGCGATCGTGTCCCTCGACCAGCCGCTGATGGTGTTCTTCGACGACGAGATCTTCCGCCTGCAGCCGCGACGGATCGTCGCATGGAACATCGACGAGCCCGGTTACAACTCCCGCAACGTGCACTGACGCGGATTCGCCGTGGTCCTGACCTTGATTGCCCGCTGGTCGCACCGTACCGGCTGGTCAGAGGCCCATCGGCTGGCGCTCGCCGGGGGAGCCATGCTCACCTATGCCTGGCACTGCTTTCCCTGGAAAACGATCGCGCCCGCGAGCCCGGCGGTCGACCTGGTCGGCGACATCGTCTTCACGACGGGAGCGGTCGCCCTGCTCGTGGTCACCGCACTCCGGCTACGCCGCCGGGGTGAATCAGCGCCCCTTATCGTGGGGCGTCGGCGATCTGGGTGACGAGGATGTCGAGCCGTTCCTCCTGGCCGACCAGTGCCTCGTGCCCGCCCACGGATGGACGATCCTCCAGGGCGCATGATCTCCCTGCCCGCATCCTCCCGAGGATGCGTGGGGTCAGGCGAGGAGCAGGATGGCCACGCCGAGCGTGAAGTCGAGGACGGCGCAGAACTCGGCGAGCGAGCGGGTCACGACCTCGCCCTTCCGCCAGACGACCACGTCCAGCGTGGCGTGGCCGATCAGGGCCGCGGCGACGAGGTAGCCGCCGAGCTCGGGGGACATCGACAGCGCGACCAGAGCGGCCGCGCCGAAGACCAGCATGGCCGGGAACTGCGCGGCGGTGAGCCAGGGCTTGTGCAGCAGACCGCCCACCAGGCCGAGGACGGTGATGGAGACCGCGCTGGCGACCAGCGCGGGCCACGGATCCACGTCCAGCAGTCGCAGCAACGTCACCGCCACCAGAGAGATGCCGAACAGAGGCCAGACCACGCCCGGCCTGCCGACCACCGCCGTGGCCAGGTAGATGAGCGCTGCCAGGAACACGATGAGCGCCGAGCTGCGGCCGTCCTCCATGTCCAGGGCGTTGAAGACCATGAACAACAGGCCGCACCAGGTGGGCCACCGGTGCGCGAGGGCCAGCAGCACGCGGCTCACCGGGGACGGCGGCGTCTCGACCGGGGTGCCGGGTGCGGAAGGGATGTCAGCCATGGCCCCGACTATCGCCACCCCGCCGGATGGCCGGCGAGGTCCCGGGTCCAGGAGGTCCAAAATCTTGGGAGCATGGTCCGGTTGACGGGCATGGACGAGCGGCGCCCACACCCGCAGCGACGACATCGCCGGAGTATCGCGAGACGCCTACTGCCCGGTCAGGGTGAACGGCGCCCAGTAGAACGGATGCGCGTAGGGACGTTCGTCGCCGTCACCGCCGAGCGCCAGGTCCGAGTACGCGTCCACGAACTGGCCGTGCCCTTCCTCGATCCGCTGCTCGTACACCGCGGCCAGCGAAGCACGGGTGCTGTCGCGCAGCCAGAGCTGTGCCGCCCGGAGCGCGGCCGCCGGGTCCTGATCGCGCTGTCGCAGGTTTTCGTAGAAGCGCTGCATCAGCAGCGCGGTGCTGCGGTCGTCCACCGCCCACAGGCTGCTGACCACGGCCGCCGCTCCGGCTTGCAGGAACACATTGGCCAAGCCTTCGAACTCGTCCCAGGGAAGACTTTCGTCCACCATGCCGGTGTCGCAGGCCGACAGGCAGACCAGCCGCACCTTGTGCAGGTCCTGCAGCAGGATGTCCTGGAACGACAAACCCTCGTTCCAGAGATGCAACACCGGCGGCGGCGACCAGGCCATGCGGAAGATCGCGCCGCCGAGCGCCCACGCCGCACCGTGGCAGGCGAGGTGCACGATCGACGCGCCGGCCAGCTGGCGGAGTACTTGCTTCCGGCTCGCCTGTTCGTCCAGCAATATCGTGCTCGATCCGAGCGCGGCGCCGATCAGGTCGAGTTCGTCCTTGACGCTCGGCAACGGCGGCAACTCCTCGTAGCGGGTGACTCCGGCGAGGAGAGCCGGGCCCCTGATCGTACGGGCCGTGCCGCGTCGTTTCGACACCGCCAAGACGTACGCCGACGGCGCATAGGTGACCGTGACGTCGTCCATGAAGGAGCGAGCCGGGCCGGGGCCGCGTGGGGCGGCGGCGTGGAGCGGCAAGAACTGCAGCCCGGCGGTGGGAACGAAGGTGACCCGGGATATCCCGAGCTCTCGCAGTCTGTCCCACAGTCTGCCCGCGAAGGTGTCCCACAGGTCGCCGCAGACGTCCAGCATGACGGTGCGCCAGAGCTCTTGCTGCATCGCACCGTCATTGCGGTGCTGGTACGCGTGCAGCCATCCGGGCGACGTGTCGCCGCCGCCAAGCCATCGGTCGATCTCCGCGGCGGTGTTCTCAGGGAGTTCGAGCACGTTTTCCGGCGCGACGTGCCGGTCCGCGGCGGTCAGGATGAAGATCGTGCTTCCGACCGGACCGATGAGGGGCACGACCAGAGCGGTTCCTGGTTCGTCGGGGGCGATCTCCGAGAGCTCCGGCCTCTTCGGTGCCGCGTGGCGCCGTTGGCTGCGCTGGATCCGGTCCACGATCGTGTTGCGCCGCGCGCGCAGGACCCCCAGCCGGTCGTTGCCCTCGACGGAGCTCATGCCGCCGTATTGGGCGGACTCGAGTTCCTGGATCCTCCGGGTGATGCGGGCGAGTTGCCGGCGTTGCGCGGCGGTCAGCGCGGCGCCGTCGGGGTCGGTCCATTGCAGCGTCTCGGCGAGTAGCCGAGCTCGGCCGGACTCCAGGGCGATGACGGCCTCGTCAAGATTTCCCCTCCGGTAGTGGGAGTAGGCCAGACCGTGCGCCAGGTCCGATATGTCGCTCACGGCGGCGCGCCGCCCGGTCATGGTCTTCGCCTGGTTCACCCCTGCGAGCGCGAGCTCCAGTGCCTCCTCGAAAGACGCCGCCGCGCTCTCCCATCGGCCCGCGTCCAGCTGGAGAAAGGCCGGCTCGATCAGGGCCGTCAGACGCATGGCCGCGTGTTCCGAGCGGGTCAGCGCGTCGAGCGCGGAGGCGAAATGGGACAGTGCGACGTCGATGGCGTCGCTGCCACCGTCGAGCGCCAGTCGCGCCATCGCGGCCTGGACCTGCGCCCACTGCGTCGGGTTGTCGTCCGGGCTCAGGTGCCGCACGGCCAGCGAGTAGTGGTCCAGTGCCTTCTCGCGGAAATCGGTGCCGTCGCGGCGCAGACAGTAGTTGCCGAGCTGCTCGTGAACCGCGGCGATCCCGACGGCCCAGCCGATCCGGGCGTACCCGTCCAAGGCTTTCTGGAGATGCTCCGCGGCGTCGGTCCAGGGTGTGTCGTCGCGGCCGGCGGCCGGCCGCAGCAGTGTCTTTCCGATCTCCAGGTGGACGTCCGCCCAGGTGCGTGTCTCCTCACGGCCGTCGAGCTGACGCAACGCGTCGCGGAAGAAGTAAAGGGCGGTGTCGTGATCGATCACCCCTAGGCCCTGGGCATCGCTCCGGTCCCGGTACGCCTTGCCGCGCAGCATCCGCGTCATGGCTCGAAGCTCGGTGTCCTCCTCGTCGTCCAGGTCCACGGAGTCGGTGTGTACCAGGATGCGGCTGAGGTTCTCCTCTCGCGAGCCCAGCACACGTTCGTCGTACGCGATCGCCAGCAGCGCCCTGACCCGCTCGGACTCACTGATGAGATGATCGTCCGCGGTGCCGCGGAACGGGCGGTGGTACAGGAACCGCAGTGCCGCGTCGTACCACTTGATGGCCTGCTCGACGTTGTCCGCCCGTACCCCTGCCTGCCGTGCCATGTAGGCCTTGCCGAGGCTCACCAACGCCTCCGCTTTCGTCACGGCGTCCTCGCCCGTCTTCACCTTCCTCAGCAGCGCAACCGCGTCGCGGAACTGCCGGATGGCCTCGTCGGGGCTCGCCTCGAGCCGCTCGCGGGCCTGGCGGACGAGGTCGGCGGCGCTACCCGGAGACACGGTACGACTCGGTCAGCCGCCAGCGCGCCTCGCCCGCCGGAACGATGCTGGAGAGGGCTTCGAGCGTTTTCAGCGCCTTGACGAACCCGGTCGGCGTGAACGGCTCCAGCCCGAACTCCCGGCGATGCTGGTCGGACGCCGCCCGCAGCTCGGCTTCGGTCGCGGTCTTGTCGTCGCGGTCGCCGGCCGTCTGGATGAAGGACCAGAACAGGCTGGCCTCGTCCTCGCCGATCGCCGTCGTGGTCGACGCCATCAGGGACTGAACGACGGTGAGCACGCTTGCCGCGATCACCACCGGGCTCGGATTTCCGAGAATGGCCTGCAGCGAGACCGCGGCCGACGACCCGATCTTGATCAATTCGAGGAAGTCCAACCGGAAGTTCTTCAGTTTGAAGCTCTTGCCGCCGCCCACGCCACCCGGTCCGAGAGTGACTCCGCGTTCCGATGAGGACGAGGTGGCCGGCGGTGCGTCCAGATCCAATGCCGCCAGCACCTGTGGAACAGCGCCCAGGCCGAGCACGGCGTCCTGGGCCGCCAGCCGCCCGCCCAGCATTTCCCGGCCGGCGGCGGACCGGGAAAGCAGGCGAATCACGGCAACCGTGGCAGCGGGATGGTCGGAAGAACGGGTGGAATCGGCCAGGATCGCGATCGCGGAGTCGAGTTCGGGGCGAATCTCCCGCCACTCGGCGGGAGCCAGGCGATCCGCCAACGTGGGGTAAATCCGGCTGACCGCGATGAGGAGCAGCGCCGGGGATCTGACCGAAGCGGTCGCCATCGTTCCTCCTGCGGTTCAGGCACCACGGCTACGGATCAATCCGCATCGTCCTCCGCCCATCGTGACGACGTCAACGAGGGTGTCCTTGAAAGTTTCACCGGCCTGGAGCTGTCGTCGCAGATAGCCGGGCCGCACTGGTCACGACGATTGAGGTCCGGTCGCCTCGATGCCTACGGTGCTGGCATCCGCACACGATGATCCGGTCAAGGAGTCCGTCATGCGCGCCCGTCTCGTTCCGGCCCTGATCTTGGCGCTGCTCGCACTGGTCATCAGCGCTCCCGAGGCACGTGCCCAGGTGGTGGGCGGCTTCGACTTCTCCAGAGCTGAGGTCTCCGTCACGGGCCTGCAGGTCCCGTGGGGACTGGCGTTCCTGCCGGACGGCAGCGCGCTGGTCTCCGAGCGGAACACGGCACGGATCCTCCAGGTACGGCCCGGCCAGACGCCTGTCCAGGTGGCCACGATCAACGGGGTGAGCGCCTCGGGCGAGAGCGGCCTGCTCGGCATCGCGGTGTCGCCCGCGTACGCCCAGGACGGCTGGGTGTACGCCTACTTCACCAGCACCAGCGGAGACAACCGCCTGGTCAGACTCCAGCTGAACGCCCCTCAGACGCAGACGGTGATCTTCTCCGGGGTTCCGAGCGCCACCATCCACGACGGCGGCCGCCTAGCCTTCGGGCCGGACGGCATGCTCTACATCGGGACCGGCGACGCCAGCAACACCGGCAACGCCCAGAACCTCAACACTCCCGCCGGGAAGATCCTGCGCATGACGCCCACCGGCGGGATCCCTGCGGACAATCCGTTCGCCGGTTCCCGCGTCTGGAGCTACGGGCACCGCAACGTACAGGGTCTGGCCTGGGACTCCCAAGGCAGGATGTACGCCGCCGAGTTCGGCCAGAACACCTGGGACGAGATCAACCAGATCGTCCCAGGCGGTAACTACGGCTGGCCCACCTGCGAGGGCACCTGCGGCAACACCTCCTTCCGCAGCCCGATCGTCACCTGGACCACCGCCGAGGCGTCGCCGAGCGGACTGGCCTACGCCAACAACACCCTCTTCGCCGCCGGGCTGCGCGGTCAGCGGCTCTGGACGGTGCCGCTGACCAGCAGCGGAACAGCGGGCACACCGCTGGCCGAGCTCCAGTCCGCCTACGGACGGCTCCGCGCGGTCGCGGCCGGACCGGACGGCTGGCTCTGGGTGACCACCAGCAACCGGGACGGCCGCGGCACCCCCGTAGCCCAGGACGACCGCATCATCCGCATCCCGCCGGCCACCGGCCAGAACGACCCCACCCCGCCGACCGCGCCGGGCAACCTGGCCGCCTCGGGAACGACCTCCACCAGCACCACCCTGGCGTGGACCGCCTCGACCGACAACGTCGGCGTGACCGGCTACGACATCCTGCGCGCGCCCGGTTCCTCCGGCGGCGCCTTCACGCAGGCGGGCACCTCGGCGACCACTTCGTTCACCAACACCGGACTGACGCCGAACACCACCTACCGCTACCAGATCCGCGCCCGCGACGCGGCAGGCAACCTGTCCCCGGTGTCCAACACGGTCACGGTCACCACCTCAGGCGCCACCACCGGCGGATGTACGGCGACACCGACCACCCAATCCCAGTGGGGAAACGGCTACGTGATCCAACCGGTCACGGTCGCCAACGCCGGCACGTCCGCGGTCACCGGCTGGACGGTGACGTTCACGCTGCCCAGCGGTCATGCCATCACCGGCTCCTGGAACGCCGCACTGACCATCAGCGGCCAGACCGTCACGGCCAGGAACGCCGGGCACAACGGCACGCTCGCCGCCGGCCAGAGCACCACGTTCGGCTTCCAGGCCAGCCGCCCCAACGGCAACGCCCAGACGCCCTCCGGCTACCAATGCACGAGCCCCTGACCTTAAAGCGCACTACGGCACCACCCTCTACGCCCGGGATCGCGGCGGCGGGTCAGTCCGCGCTGTGCGCGGCGTTCTTGCGCGCGCGGTAGGCGGCCACGTTCGACCGGTTGCCGCAGGTCTCGTAGGAGTCCCAGCGTTGGGTACGGCTGCGGGTGGTGTCGTAGAACACGTGCCGGCACAGATCGTTGGCGCAGGCGCGGATGCGGGACCAGGAGCCGGCGGCGATGAGCTCGGCCACCGCCAGCGTGATCCCGCCGGCCACCGGATCGCCGGACGCCGGCCGCAAGCGCACCTGGCCAGGCGCCGAGAAGGCGTGCCTGACCGTGACCTCCGAGATGTGCTCGGTGAGGTCGGCCCACCCTCGCTCCGTGTTGGGCTCGGCGATGATCGCCATCAGGTCCGAGCGCAGTGCGCGGATCTCGTCGAGCCGCCGCGGTGCCGGCGGCACCCCCTCCGGTTGGCCGAAGGGGTGCAGGATCGCGCCCGCCGTCTCGGGGTCGTCGAGGGTGTCCGGCAGCAGCGGCGTGGCGTGCGGCCGCGAGTTGAGCAGGTCGACGATCGCCGCCGCGGCGGCGGGGATCCGAGCCGCCGAGCCGCCTGATGTCTCGCTACCAGCCACCCCGCCATCCTACGACAGGATCTAACCACCGAAGACCTTTACGAGCGGAGCGCACGCGTGGTACATCTGTAATCGTCATTTATGAGAAGCCCATTACGGGCTCGTGTGATCTTCAAGGGGCACCACCACCATGAGCAAGCTCACGCTCACCGAGGTCGGCACCGACTTCGACCAGACCGTCCGCCTGGACGACCGTCACGACCTCACGCTCGGCGACGAAGATGTGCTCGTCGCGATCGAGGCCGCCCCCATCAACAACGCCGACGTGCTGTTCGCGGCCGGCTGGTTCGGGGTCTACCCGCAGGTTCCGAGCGCGCTGGGCGCCGAGGGCGTCGGGCGGGTTCTGCGCGCCGGCCCCCGGGCGGACCAGGCGCTCGTCGGCCGGCGCGTGCTCGTCCTGCCGACGTTCCAGCACGGCACCTGGGCGGACGAGACCGTCGTGCCCGCCGGCCACGTCGTCCCCGTGACCGACCGGGCCGACGCCCTGCAACTCGCCATGCTGCCCGTCAACCCGGCGACCGCCCACGCCCTCCTGCACGACTACGTCTCCCTCGAACCGGGCGACTGGATCGGCCTGAACCTGGCCAACTCCGCCGTCGGCCAGTACGTCATCGCGCTCGCCAAGCGCGCCGGGGTCAAGACCCTCGCCGTGGTACGCAGGGAAGAGGCGGCCAAGCGCGTGCGGGAGCTGGGGGCCGACCTCGTGGTGATCGACGGCGAGAACCTCGGCGACCGCATAGCCGAGGCCCTGGACGGCGCGCAGCTGCGCCTGCTCCTCGAGGGCACCGGCGACCCCCTGCAGGTCGCCGAGCTGGTGCGCGCGGTCGAGCCGGGCGGCAGCGTGGTCACCTTCGCCGCGGCCACCGGCCAGGCGCCGGCCCTGCCGCTGCCCGACCTGATCTACCGCGGGATCTCACTGCGTGCCTTCTTCATCCTCAACTGGCTGCGCGACACGCCGCACGAAGAACTGGAGCGCATCTACGGCGAACTCGCCGACCTCGCCGAGCAAGGCGTGATCCGCGCCACGGTAGAGGCGACCTACCGGCTGCCGGAGTACCGCGAGGCCCTCGCCCACGCCCAGCGGGCCGAGCGCTCCGGGAAAATCCTGTTCACGCCCGGCCGCGCGGCCGCATAGCCTGCCGAAACCATCCACAGCGCGACCCGCCGGTGGCGGTCGCGCTGCGGACGTACCGCCTCGACGGCGCGATCTGGGCTGCGCGGGGTGGAACAGGTTCAGTGATCGGCGCGCAGGGCCTCGGCGGTGTAGCCCGCGATCTCCTTGTACCGCCGGGAGATCTGGGCCAGTTCCTCCACCTTGATCACGTCGTCGATGGAGTCGAACGGCCGGTCCCCGGTCCGCTGCCACACCTCCCGGATGATCACGTCTGGTGGCATGGTCCGGTTGGCCAGCACGACCTGGGCGGTCGCGGGCAGCCGCTCCGCCTCGTACGCGCGCAGCGCGGTCACCGGGTCCGGCGCGGCGGTCAGGTGGTCGCGGAGCGCCCTGGCGTCGAGGATCGCCTGGCCGGCGCCATTGGAGCCGCGCGGCACCATCGGGTGGGCGGCGTCGCCGAGCAGGGTGATCCGGCCCTCGCTCCAGTGGTCCAGCGGGTCCTGGTCCACCATCGGGTACTCCAGGACGGTCTCGGAGGCCCGCATCATCGCCGGCACGTCGAGCCAGTCGAAGTGCCAGTCCTCGAAGGCGCCGATGAAGTCCTCCAGGTGGCCGCGCCGGTTCCAGTCCCTTTGCAGGTGGCGCGGGGTCTGGATCTCGACGACCCAGTTGATGAGCTGGTCGCCGTCCGGCAGGTTCCTGATCGGGTAGGTGACGAGCTTGCCCTGATCGATCCAGCCGGCCCGCACCATGCTCGCCCCGGACAGGAACGGCCCGCCCTTGGTCACTCCCCGCCACATGTTGATGCCGGAGTAGCGCGGCTCGCCCTCGTCCGGGTGGAACTGCTTGCGCAGCACCGAGTGGATGCCGTCGCAGGCGACCAGCACCCGGGCCCGCACGGGGGGCAGCTCGTCGCCGCCGGGCCCGGTGAAGTGGGCGGTCACGCCGCTCTCGTCCTGCTCCGCCCGTACGCACCGGTGCCCGAGCACCACCGCGTCCGCGCCGATCCGCTCCCGCACCGCCGCCAGCAGGACCGCGTGCAGGTCGCCGCGGTGGATCGAGTACTGCGGATGCTCGTACCCGGCGTGCCGGCCGGCCGGCTCCCGGTAGATGAGCTGGCCGAAGCGGTTGAAGAACACCGATTCCTGGGTGACGACGCCGACCCTGCCCAGTTCCTCGCCGAGGCCGAGCCGGTGCAGGACGCGCGAGGCGTGCGGCAGCAGGTTGATGCCCACGCCCACCGCGCCGACCTCGGGCACGGCCTCGTAGACGCGGCAGCCGATTCCGGCGTCGCGCAGTTCGAGCGCGAGCACCAGGCCGGCGATGCCGGCGCCGACGATGAGGACCTCGTCCTCGACCGAGGGGCTGGCGGGATCGGTGGACCGTCGCGGCATGAAGACTCCTGGCTCCTGTGCTGGGTGCGCCGGCCGGCGGGGGATGGGCCGTACCGGCACTGGCGCCTGGTTGGGCGCGAGCACATGGTGCCATCGCGTTGTTGAGTGTGGACGATCCTGGATCCTTTTTTCTGCTATACAGAACAACATGCTTGACGCACTCCCCCCTTACGCCATCGCATCGGTGGACAAGGCGATGCTCATCCTGCTCATGATCCGAGAGCGCGGGGAGGTGCGGGTCACCGACGTCAGCGACGAGCTGGGGGTCGCCCGCTCCACGGCCCACCGGCTGCTGCTCACCCTGGCCCACCGCGGTTTCGTCGCCCAGGACCGGGTCAGCCGGGCCTATCGCGCCGGCCGGGTCGTGGTGGAGATCGGGTTGTCCGCGGTGGGCGGGCTCGACGTGCGGCGCAAGGCCAGGCGGCACATGGAGTGGCTGGCGGCCGAGTTGCACGAGACGGCCAACCTGATCGTGCTGGAGGGCAGTGGCGCCCGGTTCATCGACGGGGTGGAGGGTGACCGGCCGCTGCGGGTCTCCTCCCGTACCGGCACGTTGCTACCCGCGCACAGCACCTCGGGCGGCAAGGTCCTGCTCGCCGAGCTGCCCGACGAGGAGGTCCTCGCGCTCTTCCCCGACGGCCTCACCCGGGTCACCGACCGCACCATCACCGACCCCGACGCCCTGCGCGCGGAGTTGCGCAGTGTGCGCGACCTCGGCTACGGAGTGAATCACGAGGAAAGCGCCGCCGGGCTGGACGCGGTGGCCGTGTGCGTCCGCGACCATCTCGGCCGCGCCCTGGCCGCGCTCGCGGTCAGCCTGCCTCACCAGCGCATGACCCAGGGCAACCTGCACATGATGCTCCCTCTGCTGCGCACCGCAGCCGAGGCCATCAGCCAGGATCTGTGATCCGGCAGTAGCCAAGTTGTTCTGGCATGCAGAATCTATGACCGTTCGATTCCCTTTTGTGAAAACTCGCCGTAACTTCTGGCAACGAGCCAGAGATCCGGGCGCTGTGCCACGAAACGGGTATATGTCATGATTAAGCATGAAAACGGTCGCGTCATAGTGCTTCCGCGCGGGCGGCGCCGGTGAGCTACAACGACTACGACGGCCCGCACGCCGACCTGCGCGAGCTGATCGAGCGCATCGACCGGTCCGGGCAACTGGTGCGGCTGGGCGGCGTCGACCCGCACCTGGAGCTCGGCACCCTGATCGAGCTCATCGCGCACCGCGGCGGTGAGGGCGGCCCGGCCGTCCTGTTCGACGACCTCGTGGACGCCAAGCCCGGCCATCGCGCCTTCTCCGGCGCCACCAACTCGGCCGAGCGGCTGGCGCTCACCCTCGGCCTGCCGGCCCCCGGCCATCCGCTCGACGTCGTACGCGCCTACCGGGACCGGATGAAGACCCACAAGCCCATCCCCCCGGTCACCGTGGACCACGGCCCGGTGCTGGAGAACGTCCTGCGCGACGACGAGGTGGACGTGACCGCGCTGGTCGCGCCCTTCCTGCACGAGAGGGACGGCGGCCGCTACATCGGCACCGACGACCTGGTCATCATGCGCGACCCGGACGACGGCTGGGTCAACATCGGCACCTACCGCAGCATGGTGCACGGCCCCGACCGGGTGGGCCTGTGGATCTCCCCCGGCAAGCAGGGCAGGCAGATCAGGGAGAAGTACTTCGCCCGCGGCGAGCCCTGCCCGGTCCTGATCTCCTGCGGCCACGACCCGCTGCTCTTCCTGGCCTCGGGCAACGAGCTGCGCTACGGCCTGTCGGAGTACGACTACGCGGGCGGGCACCGAGGGCAGCCGTTCGAGGTGGTCGCCTCCGAGCTCTACGGGCTGCCCATGCCGGCCAGGGCCGAACTGGTGCTGGAGGGCGAGATGTACCCGGGCGAGGTCGCGCCCGAGGGGCCGTTCGGCGAGTTCACCGGCTACTACGCCGGCGGGCGCTCCGACCAGCCCGTGGTGCGCGTCCGCCGGATCTACCACCGCAACGACCCCATCGTGACGGTCGCCTCCCCGATCAGGCCCCCCTCGAACTTCTCCTACAGCAAGTGCGTGATGAAGGCGGGGATGATCTGGGACGAGGTGGAGCGGGCCGGGCTGTCCGGCGTGCAGGGCGTGTGGTGCCACGAGGCGGGGGCCGCCCGGTTGTTCAACGTCATCTCCATCAAGCAGGCCTACGACGGGCACGCCAAGCAGGCCGGGCTGCTCGCCGCGTCCTGCCAGTCGGGCTCCTACCTCGGGCGTTTCGTGGTCGTGGTGGACGAGGACATCGACCCGACCAACACCTTCGACGTGTTGTGGGCCATGTCCACCCGGTGCGACCCGGTGGACGACATCGAGATCATCCGCCGGGCGTGGAGCGGGCCGCTCGACCCCCGCATCCCGCACGGGCAGACGCACAACTCGCGGGCCGTCATCTCGGCCGTCCGCCCGTACCACCGCCTCGCCGACTTCCCGCCCGTCGCCGAGGCGAGTCCGGAGCTGCGCGACGAGGTCGCGCGCAAGTTCGCCGGCGTCCTGGCCGGGCTCGGCGCCACATCCCCCCACTTGCAGCAACCGGAGGAAGCAGAATGAGCAGGCTCCGCCTGGCCGCGATCGCCGCGGTGACCGCCACCCTGGCCCTCGGCCTCACCGCGTGCGGCGGCGACGACACCGCTGCCACCGCGAGCGGTGACGGCGCCACCATCAACTACGGCATCTACGAGCCCGGCGCCGACTCCGGCTACCTGCTGATGGGCCAGGAGAAGAACTTCTTCGCCAAGCACGGCGTCAAGGTGAACGTCGTCCAGCTCAAGAGCGCCCAGCAGGCGTTCCCCGCGCTGCTGGCGAAGCAGGTCGACGTGATCCAGGGCAACCCGAGCGAGGCGCTGCTCGCGGCGCAGAAGGGCGCGAAGCTGAAGTTCGTCGGGTCCACCATGCCCGGACAGAACTACGCGCTCTACGCCAAGAGCGACATCGCCTCCATGTCCGCCCTGTCCGGCACCACGCTCGGCATCTCCACCCCGACCGGCCTGCCGGCGGTGGTCGCCAAGGCGATGATGCTCCAGTCCTCCGTCGATCCCTCCTCGGTCAAGCTCGTCAACGCCGGCGGCGCCTCCGACCGGTACAAGGCGGTGGTCGCCGGGCAGATCCAGGTCGCCTCCGCCCCGCTGGACTACACCGGGCAGGCCGCCAAGGACGGCGTCAAGCTGCTCGGCCGGGCCAAGGACCTGGTGCCCGACTTCCCCAGGTACGCGCTGATCACCAGGGACGACGTGCTCCAGGCCAAGGGCAGCGCGGTCACCGGTCTCATCGCCGGGCTGGTGGAGGGCATCCGCTACGCCGACGCGCACCCGGACGAGGCCCAGGCGCTGGCCGCCAAGACGCTCAAGGTGGCGGCCACCGACCCGATGGTCGCCGAGACGTACAAGGAGTTCCACGACGGCGGCTACCTGGCCATGAACGGTGAGGTCCCGGTCAAGCAGATCAAGTACCTCGCCGACCTGCAGGTGAAGCTCGGCATCACCAAGACGGCGATCCCGGTGGACCCGATGGTGGACGACAGCTACCGCCAGAAGGCCGTCGCCGAGCTCGGCCAGGTCCCGTCGACCTACTACGGAGACGCCAAATGAGCGACCTCGCGGTGGACGTGCGGGGAGTGTCCAAGGTCTTCGGGGACGACAAGGGCCGCGAGGTGCAGGCGCTGCGGGACGTGTCGTTCCAGGTGCGCCGCTCGGAGATCGTGGCGCTGACCGGGCGCAGCGGGTGCGGCAAGACCACGCTGCTGCGGATCATCATGGGTCTGGAGCACCCGACGTCCGGCACGGTGGTGGTGGACGGCGACCCGGTGCGCGGCCCGGGGCTCAACCGGGGCATCGTCTTCCAGAACGCCGAGCTGCTGCCGTGGCGTACCGCGCTCGGCAACGTCGAGTTCGGCCTGGAGGCCCGCGGCGTGCCCAAGGCGCAGCGGCGGGAGGCGGCCGAGCGGGCGATCGAGCTGGTCGGGCTGGAGCAGGCGGCCGGTCGCCGCCCGCACGAGTTGTCCGGCGGCATGCGGCAGCGGGTCGGCATCGCCCGCGCGCTCGCCATCGACCCCGCGGTGCTGCTCATGGACGAGCCCTTCTCCGCGCTCGACGCGCAGACCAGGGAGAACATGCAGGGCGAGCTGCTGGAGATCCACGAGCGGACCGGCAAGACCATCGTCTTCGTCAGCCACGACATCGACGAGTCCGTCCTGCTCGCCGACCGGGTGGTCACCCTGGTACCCGACCCCGGCCGGGTGCACGGCGTGCTCGACACCGCCTTCGGCGGCTCCGCGTCCCTGGACGAGCGCCGCAGCTCGGCGGAGTTCGCCGTACGCCGCCACGAGCTGCTGCAACTCGTGCACGGCCGGGAGATCCAGCAGCAGGATGGAGTGTCCATATGACCGAGCGCAGCGAGGGAATCAATAGGCACAGCACCTTGGTCATGAGGCCGGCGAAGGAGGTCTCATGACCGCCCTGGCAGACCCGGCGGCGCCGGCCGTCGACGACGAGACCGCGCTGTCCAGGAAGATCCGATCCCGGCGCCGCGGTGGGCGGGACCGCCTGATCACCGCTGGCGGTGTGGTCGTCCTGGTGATCATCTGGGAGATCGCCGCCCGGCAGGTCAACCCGATCCTGGCCGCGCCGCCCAGCGCCGTGTTCGAGGCGCTGATCAGCATGATCGGGGACGGCTCGCTGCCCAAGGCGGTGTGGGAGAGCGCCCAGCCGTTCCTGGTCGGCTACCTGCTGGCCATCGTGGTCGGGGTGCCGGTGGGGCTGCTCATCGGCCGGTTCCGGGTGGTCGAGGCGGCGATCGGCTGGCTGGTCATCGCCGGCTACGCGATGCCGATGATCGCGCTGACCCCGGTCTTCATGTTGTGGTTCGGGCTGGGCTTCGCGGTCAAGGCGGCGATGGTGATGACCATGACGGTCTTCGCGATCTCCATCAACACCTGGAACGGCGTGCAGAACGTGCCCCGCAGCATCATCGAGGTCGGCACCGCCTTCTGCGCCTCCCAGCCGCGCATCCTGCGCCAGATCGTGATCCCCTCCGTCATCCCGTCGATCATGACGGGGCTGCGGATCGGCATCGGCAAGGCCGTGGTCGGCATCGTGATCGCCGAGTTCTTCACCGCGATCGGCGGGGTCGGCGGGGTCATCGTGGACGCCGGGCACAGCTTCCAGCCGGACCGGATGTTCGCCGCGGTCGTCGTGCTGATGCTCGCCGCGGTCGCGCTGACCGGGCTGATCGGCCTGATCGAGCGGTGGCTGGCCCCGTGGAACCGGTCGATCGCCGGGGGTGCGCATTGAACACCCCGATCGCCGGGGCGCCGCGCCGGGTCATCGTCGGCGTCTCCGGCGCGACCGGCACCGCGCTGGCCGTACGGGCGCTGCAACTGCTCGGCGCGGCGGGGGTGGAACGGCATCTCGTGATCAGCCCCGCCGCCCGGCGCACGGCCGCGTACGAGATGCCGGAGGCTGCGTTCGACGCCGAGGTGGTGCACAACTTCCGGGACATCGGCGCCTCCATCGCGTCCGGCTCCTACCCGGTGGACGCGATGATCGTGATCCCGTGCAGCGTCAAGACCCTGGGCGCCATCGCTTCGGGGGTGTCGGAGAACCTGCTGGTGAGGGCCGCCGACGTCACGCTCAAGGAGCGCCGGCGGCTGGTTCTGTGCGTACGGGAGACGCCCCTGCACCTGGGGCACCTGCGGGCGATGGTCACCGCGACCGAGATCGGCGCGATCATCGCGCCGCCGATGCCCGCGTTCTACGCCCAGCCGGAGTCGCTGGACGATGTGGTGGACCACATCGTGGCCCGGGCGTTGTCACTGATCGGCGTGCACGTGCCCGGCGCGCCGCCGTGGCAGGGGACTCCCGCCTCGGCGGCGCGTACGGAAGATCACAGCCAGGCCGGCAGCGGCGGCCCTTCGAGCGCGCCCGGGCGGCCGAGCAGGTAGGCCGTCACCTCCGCCAGCTCCCCGCGCACCTCTTCCGGCGTGCCCAGCTCCCAGCGGTCGGCGGTGTCGGTGGCGATGAGCGTCACGCGCGGCGCGTCCGGGTTGGCGGAGAACGCCGCCACGGCGTCCTCCGCGAGCGCGCGGAGGACGCTGGCGGGGAAATCACGCAGGCCCGTGCCGGCGTCCAGGTCGGCCGCGTGCACCCACACCTCCCGGGTACGCATCCACGCCACCTCGGAGGCGGGTACGGTACGCCCCCGGGCGGTGCGGACCTCGGCGTCCCAGGCGGCGGCCGGCATCGCCGCGAGCTCCCGGGCGAGCCGGGCGTGCGCGGCGGCCAGCTTCGCGCGCAGGTCGCCGGCCGGGAGCGCGGCGCCCGCCTCGATGTCGGCCGCCCGCTGCTTCGGCGAGGAGTACATCGGGGTCTCCACCCCGGTGCGGGCCCAGTCGAGCAGGTTGACCAGGGCGTCCGCGTTGCTCGCGACGTGCGCGACGACGTGGCGGCGGCGCCAGCCCGGCAGCGCCGAGGGCGCGTGCAGGCCGGCGTCGTCGATCCCGCGCAGCGTCTGCTCGAACAGCGCGGTGCCCTCCTGGACCCAGACCAGTTCGGGCACTGTCATGCCTTCTCCAGCCGGCACACGTTGCGGCACTCGCCGAGCCCGTCGATGCTCGTGGTGAGCACCGTGCCGTCGGCCAGGTACCGCGGGGGCTTGCGGGCGTGCCCGACCCCGCCGGGGGTGCCGGTGGCGATCACGTCGCCGGGCGCCAGCGTGATGATCTTCGAGATGTAGGAGACCAGCTCCACCGGGGTGAAGAGGATGTCGGCCAGGTCGGTGCTCTGCATCACCTCGCCGTCCACCTCGCAGCGCATCTCGCCACTGGTGCCCGGCACCTCGTCCGGCGTGACCAGCCAGGGACCGAGCGGGGTGGTGGCCTCGAACGTCTTGCCCTGGAGCCACTGGAGGGTGCGGTACTGCCAGTCCCTGGCGGTCACGTCGTTGAGCACGGCGTAACCGGCGATCGCGGCTCTGGCCTCGTCCTCGTCCGCGTTCCTGACCTCGGTGCCGATGACCAGGGCCAGCTCGGCCTCCCAGTCCATCGCCTCGGACACGGCGGGCAGCACGACCTCGTCGTTCGCGCCGATCAGCGAGCGGCTGTACTTGGCGAACAGCGTCGGGTGGTCGGGCAGCTCGCGGCCCATCTCCAGGATGTGGTTGCGGTAGTTCTGCCCGACGCAGACGATCTTCTCGGGCGCGGTCACGAGGGGCGCGTAGTCCAGCCCGTCGAGCGGATGGGCGGGGCCGTCGGCGACGGCCGCGGCGCTGCGCCAGTCCGGCCTGCGCAGCACCTCCACCAGGTCGGCGGCGCCGAGCTCGATCGCGGCGTCGGCGTCGATGCGCACCGCTCGGGTCTGTCCGCCGATGCGGATGGTGGCGAGCTTCATCGGGTGGCCTGCCGGGCAAGCCGGGTGAAGCCGAGCGCGTCGTACACGGGTTCGTCGCTGAAGCGGAACAGATCCACCTGCGTCACCGCCTCCAATGAGAACTCGCACCAGGAAGGTACGGCGAACAGATCACCCTTCTTCACCGCGAACCGCTCCTCGCCCAGGGTGACCGTGGCCTCGCCCTCGAAGACCTGCCACACCGCCGAGCCGACGATGCGCGCGGGCTCGGTGCGTACCCCGGCCCGCAGCCGGTGGAACTCGGTGCGGATGGTGACCAGCGCGTCCCCGCCGGTGGTGGGGTTGGTGTAGCGCACCCCGGCGTGGCCGGGACCGAGGGCCACCGGGTGCCCCTCGTCGGCGAGCTCAAGTTGCGCGGTCAGCGCCGCGTCGGTGTGCGCCCAGCGGTAGGCCATCAGCGGCGAGCTGGGCTGGTCCGGCGCCCCGATCGGGCGCAGCCCCGGGTGGCCCCACAGCCGCTCGTTGCGCGAGCGGTCCGGGGTCTCGGTGACCGAGAGCTCGTCCGGGCCGAACTCGAAGAACCCGGCGTCGAGCTGGTGCACCAGCGGGATGTCCAGCCCGTCGATCCAGGCCATCGGGTTGTCGGTGACGTTCTGGTGCTCGTGGAAGGCCCAGCTCGGGGTGAGCAGCAGGTCGCCCCTGCGCATCGCCACCGGGTCGCCCTCGACGTTGGTCCAGACGCCCTCGCCGTCGATCACGAACCGGAACGCGGTCTGCGTGTGGTGGTGCGACGGCGCCGTCTCGCGGGGACCGAGGTACTGGATGGCGGCCCACAGGGTCGGGGTCGCGTACGGCAGGCCGGGCAGCCCCGGGTTGGCCAGCGCGATGGCCCTGCGCTCGCCCCCGCGCCCCACCGGCACCAGGTCGCCCGAGCGCTGCGCCAGCGGGTAGAGGTCGGACCAGCGCCACACGTGGGGGACGGCGGCCGGCCGCGGGGTCAACGGCATCAGGTCGTCCCTGGCGGTCCACAGGGGGATCAGGTTGTACGCGCTGAAATCTCGGTAGAGCTGGTCGAGCGCGACCTGATCCTGGTCGATCGTGGTCATGGAGTTCACTCCTTCATGTGCGTAACGCGCTTCGACCGTAATACAGGTGCTCGCAGGGTGGAACTTGGCTCTGTTAACATTCCAGAATGCAGAATCAGCCCGGTTACCCGCTCAAGGCGGTGGAGAACGCGCTGGTGACGCTCAAGTTCCTGCAGGAGCGCGGGGACGTCAGGGTGGCCGACGTCGCCGAGCATCTCGGGGTGGCCCGCTCGACCGCGCACCGGGTGCTGGCCATGCTGGTCTTCCACGATTTCGCGATCCAGGACGCCCGGCGCGTCTACCGCCCGGGGCCCGCGCTGAGCCCGCTGGGCCAGCCCGGCGTCGCCCCGCCCGACCTGGTCACCACGGCCCACCCGCACTTGCGCGCGCTCAACCTGGAGGTCGGGGAGACCGTCCACCTGATGATGCTCCAGGGCAACGGCGTCCGGTTCGTCGACGGGGTCGAGGGCCCGCAGGCGCTGCACGTGGGCAGCCGGATCGGGATGTTGCTGCCCGCGCACGCCACCTCCGGCGGCAAGGCGCTGCTGGCCGAGCTGCCCGACGAGGAGCTGCGCGCCCTCTACCCCAAGGGCGTGTCCCGCGGCGCCGCCGCGATCGGCGACCTGGCCGCGCTGCGGCGCGAGCTGGACGGCGCCCGCCGCCGCGGCTACGCCGTCAACAGCGAGGAGAGCGAGCGCGGGGTGCGCGCGGTGGGCGCCTGCGTGCGCGACGGCGCGGGCCGCGCGGTCGCCGCCGCCGCTGTCGCGGTGCCGAGCGTCCGCTGGCCCAAACGCCGCCTCGCCGAGCTGGCCGTCCCCCTGCTCGCCTCCGTCACCAGCATCACGGCGGCCCTGGCGGGTTAGGGTCTCAAGGCAGGAGCACGATCTTGCCGCGGGTGTGTCGCTGTTCGAGCCTGCCGAACGCGTCGGCCACGCGGTCAAGGGGATAGGTGGCGGCGATGGGGATCTCGATGGTCCCGTCCGCCACCAGGCCGGCCATCTCGGTGAGGACTTCACGGTTGGAGGCGTCCCGGCTGCCCCGGGTCCTGGCTCCGAGCTCACTCCCTTTCTGGAAGGCGGCGATGGTCTCTATGTGGTCGGGCGGAATGCCGAGACCGGCGGCGAGCTCGACATACTGGGGCCCGAAGAGGTCGATGAAGGCGTCGATGCCGTCGGGCGCCGCCGCGGTGAGGCGCTCGCCGAGCCCTTCGCCGTAGTTGACCGGCGTGACGCCGTGCGCGGCGAGCCAGGAGCCGTTGGCGGGGGAGGCGATGCCCAGGACGCGGACGTCGCGCACCGCCAGCAACTGGATGACGACCGTGCCGACGCCGCCCGCGGCCGCGGAGACCGCGACGGTGTCACCCTTCTCGGGGTCCACGGCATGGACGGCGGCGTGGGCGGTGCAGCCCACGATGTACAGGGATCCGGCGACCGGCCAGCTGAGCCGGGGCGGCTTGCGGATGAGCTGGGTGGCCGGGACGCTCACGTGGGTGGCGTGGCTGGAGCGCTGCCAGGAGTAGCCCAGCACCTCGTCGCCGATCGCGAAGTCCCCGACGCCCGCGCCGAGGGCGGTGACGACTCCGGCCAGGTCGCTGCCCTGGCCGGACGGGAACGTGGCGGGAAAGCGCTCGTGCATCGCGCCGCTGCGGATCGCGGCCTCGCCGGGGTTGATGCCCGCGGCGCGGACCTCGACGAGGACCTCGCCGGCAGACGGGGAGGGCACCGGTACGTCGGCGACGTAGAGCACGTCCGTCCCGCCGTAGCGGTCGAACCGGACGGCTCGCGCCCGTGGCTGGTTCATGGCCATCTCCTCAACGATTGCGGACGTGGTCAGTGTTGCCCGTTCAACGCCACTCGAAAATTCGGTCGACGGCTGGGGCAGCTGCTGTCAGCATGGGTCGTGATGTACCGAGCGTAGAAACACCTCGATCACTGACAGGGGATGGTCCCCGGAGCCCGATGGCCCGGTGTGGCGACCATCGCCCGTTCAGGCTTTCGTCATGGGCGGCGGCTCGCTGCTCACCTCTGAACGAACGGATCCGACGGATCCGCCTGTGATCGATGTGCGGGCGTCGAGGACGCCGAGAAAAGGACTCTTCATGGAACTCCATGAGTACGCGAGGTACGACGCTGTCGGAATCCGGAACCTGATCAGGGCCGGCGAGGTGACCGCCGACGAGGTCGAGGCCGCTGCCCGGCGGGCCCTGACCGTGGCGAACGCGAAGGTGAACGGCCTGGCGCTGCCGGTGTTCGCGCCGGCGCTCGACCATGCCGAGGACGGTCCGTTCGCCGGGGTGCCGTTCCTGATCAAGGATCATGGGCCGGTGGCCGAGGGGGTGCCGTTCTTCCTCGGCAGCCGAAGCCTGCAGGGCGTCGTCGCCCAGCACGACACCGACCTGATGGCCCGCTTCCGTGCCGCCGGCCTGGTCACCTTGGGCCTCACCACCGTGCCGGAGATGTGTGTCAGCCTCTCCACCGAGTCGGTCAGGTTCGGGCCGACCCGCAACCCGTGGGATCTGGACAGGGGTGCGGGCGGGTCCAGCGGTGGCGCTGCCGCTCTGGTCGCCGCCGGGGCCGTACCCGTCGCGCATGCCAGCGACGGAGCCGGTTCCATCCGGGTTCCGGCCTCCTGCTGCGGGCTGGTCGGGCTCAAGCCGAGCCGCGGCCGGGTCACGTCCGGGCCCGACCTGGGGGAACCGATGCTGGGCATGGCGTACGAGTTCGCGCTGACGCGCACCGTCCGCGACGCTGCCCACCTCCTGGACGCCGTCCAGGGACCGGGGATCGGCGACAAGTACACCGCGCCACCCCCGCGCCGCCCGTATGCGGACGAAATCGGGACCGACCCCGGCCGGTTGCGGGTGGCGGTGACCACCAAGGCCTGGTCGGGTGCGGTGGTCGACGGCCAGGTGGCCGCGGCGGCGGTCCGGGTCGGCCGGGAGCTGGAGCAGCTGGGGCACACCGTGTCCGAGGCCGGTCCGCTCGTCGACTGGGACGCCGTCATGCAGGCATCGGTGGCCGAAGGGGTCGCGGTCGCCTCCATGCTGCTCCTGGCCCCCAGGCAACCCGACCCAGCCCGCATGGAGGCCGTCTCCAGGCAGTTCCTGCAGGTGGCGAGGGAGTACACCGGGCTGGACCTGCTGGCCGCCGGCAACGCCCAGAACCGGGTGACCCGATCGGTGAGCGCGTTCTTCACCGAGTACGACCTGCTCGTCACCCCGACGCTGGGCCGCCTTCCGGCGCCGCACGGCACCCTGCGGTACGACGATCCCAGCCACACCATGACCAGCTGGCTGCGGGCGTTGTCCGACTATGGGCCGTTCAGTGTGGTGTTCAACATCACCGGTCAGCCCGCGATCAGCCTGCCGCTGGGCCAGAGCGAGAACGGGCTGCCGATCGGCGTACAGATCGTCGCTGCTTACGGCCGCGAGGATCTGCTGTTCCAGATCGCCGCCCACCTGGAACAGAGCATGCCCTGGAAGGACCGGACTCCGCCGGTCTTCGTGGCGAACCCCTGACAGGGAAGCTGCGCGGCACATGAGATAATCATTCTTACGAAGCCCTCTCGGCCTCGGGCGCAACAGCCCGGGCGAGAGGGTTTTTTCATGCCCGAAACCGCTTCCGCGGCAGGCGCGCCCCACCCGACCAAGGAGTGCTCATGAAACTCGGTTTGACCTGCCCCCGCTTCACCTGGCCCGGCGGCGACGGCGCCATCGCAGGGCGATTCGCGGCCGTCGCCCGCGGCGCCGACGAAGCGGGTCTGCACAGCCTGTGGGTGATGGACCATTTCTTCCAGATCCCCAACTTCGGCTCCGTGGCGGATCCGATGCTGGAGGCGTACGGCGCGCTGTCCTACGCCGCCGCCCTCACCAGCCGGGTCACCCTGGGCGCCCTCGTGACCGGCGCCGTCTACCGCGAACCCGGCCTGCTGGTGAAGCAGGTCAGCACCCTGGACGCGCTTTCGGGCGGCCGCGCCGTCCTCGGCATCGGCGCCGCCTGGTACGAGGCGGAGGCCCGCGGCCTCGGCCTCCGCTTTCCTCCCCTGGCCGAGCGGTTCGAGCGGCTGGAGGAGACCCTCCAGATCGCCCAGCAGATGTGGAGCGAGGAGGACAAACCGTACGAGGGCTCGCACTACAGGCTCGAGCGAACGCTCAACGCGCCGCAGGCGCGACCGCCGATCCTGATCGGCGGCAGCGGGGAGAAGAAGACTCTCCGCCTCGTCGCCCAGTACGCCGACGCCTGCAACTTCCTGTACGGCGCCGACGTACGGCACAAGCTCGCCGTGCTGCGCACCCACTGCGAGCGGCTGGGACGCCCCTACGAGGACATCGAGAAAACCCTCCACATGCGCATCCCCGACGGCCAGCACGTCGAGGAAAGCGTCCAGCGCTGCGCCGAGCTGGCCGCCCTGGGCATCGACCACGTCATCGTCGCCGTCCCCGAACCCACCGACCACGCCTGGCTGGCGCACCTGGCCGAGCTCGCCACCCGGATCTCCGCCATCACCCCGGCCGGACGCGATGAAAGAGGTAAACCTGGTATGGTTCTTTCATGAGATTGCCCGCCTTCGGGGAGGTTTCCATGACCACCACAACAGTCCTGTCCTACGAGGTCTTCGTCTCTGACGGTCCCACCCGAGCCGGCGACCAGCGCCTGCCGAGCGGGGAGCCGATCTCGTGGTCGCCGCTGTCGTCCACGCTGATCTTCGGGGAGGAGGACGCCCTCTTGGTCGATCCGCCGTTCACCCGCGAGCAGATCCAGCAGGTGGGCGACTGGATCGAGCGATCCGGCAAGCGGCTGGCGTACATCTATGCCACCCACGGGCACGGCGATCACTGGTTCGGCAGCGGGGAGCTGTTGAAGCGGTTCCCCGGCGCCATCGCCTACGCCACTCAGGGCACCATCGAGGTCATGCGCCAGCAGGCCACGGTGGGGCGCGAGCAGCTGTTCGACCGGGTCTTCCCCGGCCTGATCCCCGAGTCGCCGGTCGTCGCCGTGCCGATTCCCGAAGAGGGGTTCCTGCTGGAGGGTAATCTCGTCCAGGCCGTCGAGACGGGGCACACCGACACCGACGACACCTCGGTTCTGCATGTGCCTTCCATCGCGCTGGTGGTGGCCGGTGACGTCGTCTACAACGGCGTACACCAGTACTTCATCGAGGGCGCCGACGGCGGCCTGCTGGACTGGATCAAGGCCCTCGACCGGGTCGCGGAGCTCGAGCCGCGCGCCGTGGTCGCGGGTCACAAGAACAAGGACCGCCCCGACGACCCGGCGGCCATCGACGAGACCCGGCAGTACCTGCGGGACCTGGTCCGGCTGCTCGACCAGAAGCCGACCGCCCGCGAGTTCTACGATCAGATGACGGCGCTCTATCCGGACCGGCTCAACCCGGGCCCGGTGTGGTACGGAGCGGTCGCCCTGCTCGGAGAATGACGGCGGAATCCCATCCAGGAGGTGATGTGTCCATTTCATGGCCCGCGACCGGCCGCTACGACCTCGACTGCGCTCCGGGTGGCCTCGGACTCGTACAGGATCTGCTCAACACCATCTCGGCGGGGGTTCCGCAGCAGCCGGACCTGCTCGCCGACGTGGAGAGCGCTCGAACATGGGTGTACGACGTCACCGCGCGATGGTCGGCGGCCACCGGGCAGCCCATCCCCGAGGTGGCGCTGGACGGCGACGAACTCCAGGAGCTGAGGGCCTTCCGCGACACCGTACACAGGGTGACCGCCGCACCGGCGGACGGGAGCGGCCCGGCCGTGCCGCACACAGCCGCCGCCGCTCTGCGGCTCGGTGCGGACGGGACCGTCCGCCTCGAACCGCGAGGGACGGGGTGGCGGCTGCTGGCCTCTCTGGTGCTCGCGGCTCTCTTCGAGGCGGAGCAGACGGACATCAGACGCCGTCTCAAGACGTGCCACAACCCCCGCTGCCGGGTGGCCTTCTATGACCGCTCACGGAACAACAGCGGCGTGTGGCACTCCCTGCGCGTCTGCGGGAACGCAGCCAACCTGCGAGCCCATCGCGCCCGCAGGCGCAGCCGCTGAGCGCTTCAATCGGTCTCGGGGTCCGCGGGTGGCTGTTCGATCGGGAAGAAGATCGGGCTGAGCAGATATTGCGCGCGGTCCGGCGTCGGCAGGTTGGCCAGCCGGGGCAGGATCACGCGGCCTGCTGGACCCCACCGCCCCGCCCGGCGACCACATACCCGCCGCCGTGCACAGCGCGAGCACCTACCTGCGCGCCCGCCACCCCGGCCGCCCAGACCTGTGGGCCGCCCTCATCCACACCGGCCCCTAGGCCGATCGAGCCCTCAAAGAGGGGAAGGGCCCGCGCAAACTGGTGCGGGCCCTTCCCGCCGCCACCGCCCCAGGCGTACGGCACTCCGATCATCTTGAGCGCTGCAGCGAGGGGCTACCGCGCCACGGCCGGATGTCCGGATCGCGGCGAGGCCAATTGCACACGGCTTCACGCTGACCACGCGGCAGCTCGCTAGCGGCGGACTCGGTAGAGCAGGTGCAGCACCCGGTCGCCTTGGATCACCGTGTGCGGGTCCTCGAGCAGATGCTGGGCATCAACCGACCCGAAGTACCGCTTGCCCGAGCCGAAGACCACCGGCACGACGTCCATCGCCACCTCGTCCACCAGGCCGAGGGCGAACGCCTGCCCGCCGACGTCGCCTGCCGCCACGGCGACGGTGCGTTCCCCCGCGAGTTCCCTGGCCTTCGCGATCGCCTGCGCCACATCGTCGACGAAGTGGTACGACGCCTCGGGGTGCCACCCGTCGGGCTTGGGCCGGTGCGACACCACGACCACGTGTTCGCCCGCCGGCGGCGACCCCTCCCAGCCGTTGGTGATGTCGAACAGGTGACGTCCGATCACCGTCGACCCGATGCTCGCCCACATCGGCTTGACGTACTCGGCCGAGGTCTGCGAGATCTTCCCTATGCCACCTTCGCCGAGCTCGACGTCGCCGTTGGAGTACCAGTCGAACAGCGGGCCGACCTGATCCTGCGTGTCGGCGATGAAGCCGTCCACCGACACGACGTTGTGCATCACCACGGTGCTCATCACATCTCCCAAGTGTTCCGAGGGCTTGACCTTGCTCATGTCGTGCTTGTTCGGCGAGCCCGTTGGCTCTCCAGACGGGACCGGGTGAACCGGGCCGCTCGCCTGTCCTCTCACCAACGCGTCGATCGCGCGCCGCCGGAATCGACACGACCCCGAGAAATTTCTTGGCGTTGCCAGACCGGGACGCGTTCGCGGTCTTGGGATCGATACCGAACACCGACGCCAGGGGTGCGCCGGTGATCGAGCCGTTCGAGCAAGACTTGGTCACGCCACCGCGCCTTACAAGACGGCCCGCTGATCAACTCTGGCTGTTCACCTGTAGGCGGCGAAGAACTCACGGATATCGCCGAGCAGCAGGTCGGGTGCCTCCATCGCGGCGAAGTGTCCGCCGCGGTCGAAGTCGGACCAGCGCACGACGTTGTTGACCTTCTCTTCATCTCGGCGCAGGGCGATATCCTGGACGGTGAACAGCGCCACGGCCATCGGCGTGGGGGATGCCTCCTGCTCACCCCATGCGTGCCCGTCCTCGTAGTAGAGCGCCGCCGAGGAGCCCGCCGTGCCGGTCAGCCAGTAGATCGTGACGTGGGTGAGCAGCAGGTCGCGGTCGATCGCCTCGTGCGGGAGTTCCTTGGCCAGGTCGGTCATGTCCCTGATCTTGTCGATGATCCAGGCGAGCTGGCCGGCGGGTGAGTCGGTCAGGCCGTAGGCGAGGGTCTGCGGCCTGGTGGACTGGATGGCGATGTATCCGCCCGCCTCGTTCATGAACTCGTTCATCCGCCGCACCCTGGCGCGCTCGCGCTCGGTGAGCGTGGGGTCGTCCTCGCCGGCGCTGGGGTAGGTCGTCCCGCCGTTGACGTGCACCGCGACGACGTTGTCGGGAGCGGCCAAGCCAAGCGCGCGAGAGATCCCGCTGCCGAAGTCGCCGCCTTGGGCGCCGTACCTGTCGTAGCCGAGCCTGCGCATGAGTTCGGCCCATGCCGCGGCGATGCGCTGGGTCGTCCAGCCCGGCTCGCGGGTCGGGCCGGAGAAGGCGAAGCCCGGGATGGAGGGGATGACCAGGTGGTAGTCCTGCGACAGCGGCTCGATCAGGTCGAGGAACTCCACGATCGAGCCGGGCCAGCCATGGGTGAGGATCAGCGGCAGGGCGTCGGGCCTGTCGGAGCGGACGTGAAGGAAGTGGAGGTTCTGTCCGTCGATCTCGGTGGTGAACTGCGGGTACGCGTTCAGCCTCGCTTCCCAGGCCCGCCAGTCGTAGCCGTCGGCCCAGTAGGCGGCGAGCTCCCGCAGATAGCCGACCGGGACTCCTCGGCTCCACTCCTGGCCGCCGATCTCGCTCGGCCAGCGGGTACGGGCGAGCCGGTCGCGCAGGTCGTCCAGCTCGGCCGGGGGAATCTCGATGTGGAAGGGGCGGATCTCGACGTCGTTGCTCATGTCGCAGACGCTATGAGCCGCCTAGGACAGGATGAGTCCTAGGTGTACGGCACAGTGGAAGACATGGTGGAAACCTCGGCCCGCCTGCTCAGGCTGCTGTCGCTGTTGCAGACCCATCGCCAGTGGTCCGGCGCGGAACTGGCTGACCGGCTCGGCGTGAGCCCGCGTACCGTCCGCCGCGACGTCGACCGGCTGCGCGAACTCGGCTACACCGTGCACGCCACCGCCGGGGTGTCGGGGTACCGGCTCGGCGCCGGATCCGACCTGCCGCCGCTGCTACTGGATGATGAGGAGGCGGTAGCGGTCGCTGTGGGGTTGCGCACCGCTGCGGGCCTGACCGTGACCGGCATCGAGGACAGCTCGGTGCGAGCGCTGGCCAAGCTGGAGCAGGTGTTGCCGTCCCGGCTGCGCCGTCGCGTCCGCACACTTCAATCGATGACCGTTCCCATGACGGCCGGTGGGCCCGCAGTCGATCCGGACGCCCTGGCCGCGGTCGCGGCGGCCTGCCGCGACCACGAGACCCTGCGGTTCGACTACCGCACCCATGACGGCGGCCAGAGCAGACGCCTTGCGGAGCCGTACCGCCTTGTGGCCACCGGCCGCCGCTGGTACCTGGTCGCCTACGACACCGAGCGTGCGGACTGGCGCACCTTCCGCCTCGACCGGCTCACCCTCCACACCCCCAACGGCCCGCGCTTCGTCCCACGCGACCCACCCGCCATCGACCTCGCCGGATACGCCTCCCACGCGATATCGAGCGCGCCCTACCGTTACCAGGGCCGCTTCACCATGCGCGCGCCCGCCGCGGCCGTGGCCGAGCGCATCGCCCCGACGACAGGCACGGTCGAGCCCATCGACGCGCGGACGTGCATGCTGACCTGCGGTTCCAACTCGCTCGACGAACTGGCCCTGTGGGTGGCACTGACAGGGGTGCCCTTCACCGTTCACGAGCCGCCTGAGCTGGTCGAACGTATCCGCGCGCTCACCGCCCGACTCGCCGACGCCACGGCACGCCCGACGGCGTTTCGGTGACCCGCGGCCCTGAGACCCGGCTCACGGTCGTCACCAGCGCACCCCTCCCTACGGCGGACCATCGGAGCTCGCGGCTCCGGAGCGACGCCGTCGCCCGCCGTCTCAAGTCCCGTTCATGCAGGTAAACGGCTATTTCAGGACTCGTGTGGTAGCGTCGTCGCATGACCCCGGAAGAGCTCGCCAATCTCGCGCACCTGCGCAGAGCGCGGGATCTGATCGACCGGGAGTACGCACAGCCGCTCGATGTGCCGACGATGGCCCGCCACGCGCTCATGTCGCCGGGGCACTTCTCGCGACGGTTCCGGGCGGCCTATGGCGAGACGCCGTACAGCTATCTCATGACCCGCCGGATCGAGCGGGCGATGGCGCTGCTGCGCGGGGGTATGAGCGTGACCGACGCGTGCATGGCGGTCGGCTGTACCTCGCTCGGCTCGTTCAGCTCGCGGTTCAGCGAGCTCGTGGGGGAGACGCCGAGCGCGTACCGCAGCCGGGAGCACCGCGCCGAGGCGGCGATGCCCGCGTGCGTGGCGAAGGTGAGCACCCGCCCGACGAGAAATCAACCGGTCAGGATTCGAGAAGCGGGCCGCGCCGCCGCCGCCTAACGTTGGCGACATGACCATCGCACTCCAGTACTGCCACATCACCGTCAACGACGTGGACGAGTCGCTCGCCTTCTACCGCGACGCGCTCGGCCTCGAAGTGCGCAATGACGTCGCTTCCGGCGGATTCCGCTGGGTCACCCTCGGCAGCGCGACTCAGCCGGACCTCCAAATCGTGCTCTCGGAACCGCACGCCGGCCGTTCCCAGGCCGACGGAGACGCCCTGCAAGAACTGCTCACCAAGGGCGTCCTGCCGATGACCGTCTACAGCACCGATGATCTCGACGCAACCTTCGAGCGGGTACGGGCATCCGGCGCCGAGGTACTGCAGGAGCCCATCGATCAGCCCTGGGGGCCGCGCGACTGTGCATTCCGCGACCCCTCGGGCAACATGATGCGGATCCAGCAGGAGGCCAAGGCGTAACGCTCGGCCGTTCGAGCGCCTCTCGAACTGACTGGAGGTAGCCAATGACACAGAACCAGCAGGCAGGCCGTCGCGGTTCGCCCGGGGCGGTGTCCCGGTGGGTGCAGCGGCGAATGAACGCCCGTACGAACACCCGTATCCGACGCGGCCGCGGCAGCTTCATGGGCATGGACGTACTGATCCTGCACACGGTGGGTCGCCGAAGCGGGCAGCCGCGGCAGTCGCCTGTGGCGTGGTTCGCCGACGGTGAGGACGCCCGGCTGATCGTCGCATCGGGCGGTGGGAGCCGGCATCCGGACTGGTACCTCAATTTGATGGGGCACCCCGACCAGGCGTCGATCGAATTGCCCGGCCACGACGCCGAGCCGGTGACACCGCACCGGCTCGACGGCGCCGACCGTGAGCAGGCATGGCAGCGCATCACCGCCGCCCAGCCCCGCTACGCGAAGTACCAAGGCAAATCCGACCGGGAATACCCGGTGATCCGACTCACCCTGCGGTGACTGCATACGCCCGCGGTTGCACTACATGTCCGTTCGCCGTAGCTACACGGCAGGTGTCTCCGACGGAAGAGCAACGATCAGAGGAGGAACGCCTGAACCCGCTGGGCCACGACCGCGGCGGATTTCCCGTGCGTCCACCCGATGTGGTCGAGACCGTCCAACGTCTGAAGTGTGGCGTTGGCAAGGGTGTCGCGGAGAGCGTCGAATGGCCCGGTTTCGGCCATCTGCGCGGTGCGGCCGCCGCACAGGAGGAGCACGGGAGTGATGACGGCGGCGAACTCGGTAAGGCGGCCCTGTTGGGCTGCTAGCTGCTCGTGCTCGGCCAGATTGGCCTGGAGAAGAGGCCGCATCCGCTGCCAGCCGCGACCGCGGTAGCCGATGCGCATCACAGCGCGCAGGTACCAATACGGCATCTTGGTGACGATGGCCGGCGCACCGCCTGATCCCCGCATGAAGTGAACGAACGCGCCATATGGATCATCGGCGGCCAGCCGTTCCTGGTATGGACCCATCCAGCCGGTGGGGACGGGTCCGGTGGGCACGCCGGGTTCGTAGACCGCGATCCGGTCGAACAGCTGAGACGACCGGGCGGTTTCAAGGATGACGAGTCCGCCGTAGCTGTGACCGAACGCTAATCGCGCCCCGGTCTCCGCCTGAACGGCGAGCAGGTCTTCCACTTCCTTGGCCAGGCCGTAGTCGGGTCCCTGCGGGCCGCTGGCGCCGCGCCCGCGCCTGTCGACGATGTGCACCGTGAAGGAGCCGGCCAACGCGGAGGCGAACGGCAGGTAGTCCTCGGCGCTTCGCAGGGTGCCGACCACGACGATGAGGCCTGGGCCGGCGCCCAGCGTGTGAATACCGATCGGTGTGCCGTCGGAGGAGTGCACTGTGTGCTGGTGTACGGGCGGCGGGGCTTGGATGCTTCGGCTCATTTGGTGATCTTCCCTTCGGGGCGGTCGAGGGCCGCCAGTAGTCGTTCGGTCTGCTCGACGTACTCGGCGTACGGCACGCCACTGTGTGCGAGGAGGGCGGCCAGCCGTCCGTCGAGTGTCTTCTGGCCTGCGGCCACGAGTTGCTTGCCCTTGGTTGTGAGGCTCAGCCGCCGGCGGTGCCCGCCGGCCGGGTCGGACTGGACGTCGAGAAGGCCCGCGGCGGCGAGGACGCCGGTCGTGCGGCTCGCCGACGGCTCGGTCACGCCGAGGCCGTCGGCGAGGGCCCGTTGCGTCGAGGCCCCGAGCTCGCCGACCAGGGTCAGCGCGAGGAAACGGCTGTAGGACACGTTGTGCTCGGCCCGCAGAATCTGGTCAGCCGCCCGGTCCAGCCGGGCGGTGAGCACATGCAGGTTGAGAGCCAGGTTGCGTTCCACACCAGTAACTTAGCATGCAAACTTAGAATTGCAAGTTAATGCCGAAGATTCCCGAAGCTCACTTGGACGGTGACACCAGACCCGCCTCGTAGGCGAGGATGACGAGCTGGACCCGGTCACGCGCGTCGAGTTTGGTCAGCAGCCGGGTGACGTACGCCTTGACGGTGGCGACGCTGATGAACAATTCTCCGGCGATCTCGGCGTTGGACATACCGCGGGCGTCACAGGTAGGTGTAGGGCGCGCCGGGAGAGCTGGGGCCGCCGGCTGACGCGATCGTGACCACGACCGTGCCGGCGCCCGCGGGCGGGGTGGCCACGATCTGGGTGTCGGAGACGATGGAGAACGGAGCGGGGGAGGCGCCGAAGAACACATCCGTGACGTGGGTGAAGTCGGTCCCAACGATGGTGACGGAGTTACCACCGAAAGACGGTCCTTCACTCGGATTCAGGCTCACGATCACCGGGGCGGCGACGTAGTCGTAGAAAACGTCGCCCGTACTCGATCCTCCTGGCGTGACTACGGTGATCGGGACGGTGCCGGAACCGCCGGGCGCCGTGGCGTTCACCTGGCTGCCGGAGATCACGGTGAAGGTGGACGTCAGTCCTCCGAACCGTACCTGGGTGGCGCCGGTGAATCCGGACCCGGTGATCGTGACGGTGTTGCCTCCGGCGAGAGGGCCTTGGCTGGGATCTATGTCCGTGACGACAGGAGCGGTTGCGGCGAAATAGCAGAACGGTGCCGGATTGCTGGTGCCTGCCGGGGTGGTGACCGTGACGAGAACGGGGCCCGCGCCGGCGGCCGGGGCCGTGGCGGTGAGCTGGCTGCCGGAGATCATGGTGAAGGTGGACGTCAGTTCTCCGAACCGTACCTGGGTGGCGCCGGTGAATCCGCTGCCTGTGATCGTGACGATGGTTCCGCCTGTTTCCTGACCCGTGTTCGGCACCAGAGCGGCGATGACTGGGGCGGGTGCGTTCACGTAGGTGTAGGGGATGCTCTGGGTGCTGCCACCGGTGGGGCCGGTCACCGTCACATTAACCGTTCCCACGCCTGGTGGGGAGATGGCGGTGATCTTGGTGTTGGAGACCAGCACAAAGCCGGCGGCCGGTGTTCCGCCGAATCTCGCAGCGGTGGACCCGATGAACCCGGTCCCGGAGATGGTGACGCTGGTGCCACCCGCGGAGGAACCCTGATTGGGAGTCACGCTGTTGACGACGGGGGCCATGTAGTCACGTCCTCTCGCTTGGCCGCACGTCCGGAGCGTGGTGGCCGGAGACGTCCAGTCCGAGCCTCTCCCGCTCGCGCTGGCCTGTCGGTGTTGGTTACGGGTCCGGTTGAGCGTTGACGTTGATGGCGTCGGGGCAACGCCTGATCGCGTTGCCCCGACGGTTGGATGTCGTTGCCGAGGCTCAGACGTAGGTGAAGGTGGCGGCGACGCTGTCGCCGCCTGGTGAACTGACGATGACATCCTGGGCGCCGGCGATGGGACCGGTGGGGGCGGTGGCCAGGATCTGCGTGTCGGACATGGAGGTGAAGTCGGCGTCAACGCCGCCGAAGGTGACGCTGATGGCGGAGCCGACGAATGCGGTGCCCGTGATGATGACCTCGGTGCCGGCCGGGCCGGTGTCCGGTTCGAGATCTGTGATCACAGGAGTGTCGTAGAGTGCCACGGCGTTGGGGACGGTGAACGTGCCGCCTGCCGTACGCGCTGAGGCGCTCCTGAGCTGGAACCATGGCGCGGCATCGAGTTCGGCTATCGCCGCGGGGGTCGCCGTGACTTGGGTGTCGCTGGTGGGAGGGGTGAGAGTCGCTGTTACGCCCTGGAACTGGACCTGGTTCGTCGTCAGCAGGGCCTCGCCGGCGAGCGTGACAGCGGAGGGCGCCGTGGCCGAACCTTCGAACGGTGTGACCTCGGCGACGAACGGGGACCCGATGAAGTACAGCGGCAGCGCGTTGCTCGTGCCACCGCCGGCGCCGCTGACGACGACGTTGACGCTGACCTGTCCGCACCCGGAGGGAAGTACGCAAGTGGCGACCGTGCCGGTGTTCGTGGCGGGGGTGATGCTCTTGGCTCCGACCCTGATGGTGGCGGTCGCTATGGTGCCGAGACCGGTGCCGTTGACGGTGAGAGTCTGGCCGTAGCTTCCCTGGTTGGTGTTCTGCGGTGCGACACTGATCGATGTGAGGACTGGTGCCATTTGACTATTCCTTCTCTCGAACGCAAGGGGCTTCTATGAGGAGTGGGATATGAGGGGTTCCTCCTTAGGTAGGCAGGGCAGGACTCGAGGCGTTGGGACGGGGTAGCGCATGGCGTGCCGCCGCGCGTGAATTTCGTGGATCACGCAGTCGGCGAACGTCGATGCGCGTAGTGGATCGATGGTCACCCACGACGAAGCGCTTAGACGGGCACCGAGCGGGAGTCGATGAAGACTCGCCAGTACCGGCTTCTAGCCTCCGCTATGACAAATCGCCGTCTTCCCTATGGTTACGGGATTGATGGCCGGCGACATTTCCTGGTTGCGGAGCCGAGGCGTGCGGTGGATGGGTAATCGCGTGCTGATGTAGGAATTCTGTGTCTCACCCCCGGCAGTGATGTTGATCGCTGACCATCGGTGTGGTCAGCGCGCTCTGTCGCCGTGCCGCTCATGCGGTTCCCAGCCGATCGAAGCCCGGCCCTTTGAATGATCTGGAGTCGGTTCAATTATTTCGATCGAGAGCGTTTGCTGACAGCTTGATTAAATACTTCCTACGGATATATGTAAAGAGATATGTGAAGAGATCTACCAAATATGTTGCACAACGCCCGATCATGACGTAAATGGCTGCGGCATCTCAGGTGATTTGCTATACGAATATCCCGAAAGGGATATTTCAGGCAAATGGCCTCTCTCTCTGCGGGTGTTGGTGCCGAACAGCGGAAGAACGATCCGATCCGGTCGGCAATCCATGAATGTGCCAATTCGTCACCCGGCAAGAGGCAAGCTGGCGCGCCGCGTCTCTCGGCTCTATGCCATACATATGTAGAACGGAACCATCTGATCGTAGATATGGAGGTTCCAATGCTGCGGCTTCGGCTGAGAAGGGTGACCGAGAATCGTCCTACGGCACTGCCGGGTCAACGCCATGGCCGGGGATGGCGGTCCCGTATCCGGGCAGCAGTGATAGGGGTGGCCATAGTCGGGTTGGCGGCGCCGGTGGCCGCCTCCGCCTCGGAAGGGGCTCTCGCACCGCCTCGGGAGTTCGCTTACGTGACCAACTCTTCCTCGAATACCGTGTCGGTGATCAATACCGCCACGAACGCCGTTGTCGACACCATCACCGTGGAAACGAACCCCCAGGAGGTCGCGGTCAACCCCGACGGCACCCGCGTCTACGTGACCAACGGGGGTTCCGACAGCGTGTCGGTGATCGACACCGCCACCAACACCGTCATCGGCACCGTTCCCGTTGGAACCCTCCCCTTCGGGGTGGCGGTCTCCCCCAACGGCACCCGCGTCTACGTGACCAACTCTTCCTCGAATAACGTTTCGGTGATCGACGCCACCACCAACACCGTCATCGCCACCATCCCGGTCGGCAACTTCCCTGTCGGGGTGGTGTTCAGTCCGCGCGGCACACGCGCCTATGTAGCGAATACGGGGGGCACTACTGTCTCGGTGATCGACACCGAGACCAACACCGTCATCGACGACGTCGTAGTCGAGAACAATCCCTCCGGGGTGGACGTCACTCCCTCCGGCGCCTTTGTCTACGCGGTGAATCTCGGGTCCGCGTCCGTGTCGGTGATCGACACCGACGACAACACCGTCGTCTACACCATCCCGGTGGACGGTGATCCTCAGCGCGTGGTGATCAGCCCCGGCGGCACCCGCGCCTACGTGACCAACTCCCTCACCACCGACGTGTCGGTGATCAATACAGCCACCAACAGCGTCGTCGGCACCATCCCGGTGGGCGTGAGTCCCGTCGGGGTGGCGATCTCACTGCATGGCACCCGCCTTTACGTGGCCAACGGGGGTTCGGGCAGCGTGTCGGTGATCGACACCGCCACCAACGCCGTTCTCAACACGATCAATGTTGGCGACGTTCCCCTCGGTGTGGCCGTCGGGCAGATCGAGGGGGAAGGGGGCCCGGTCCCCGGACGGGCCAGGCCGGGAAAGCGCAGGCTCGACCAGCCCGATCGGGAGGACGGCAGAGGACCCGGCGTGTCCACGCGGCACAGCGGAGAAACCAGGGGGTCCGAGGGGCACAGCAGAGGAACCAGTGGGTCCGCGCAGCACAGCAGCTCACACGTCGACGTCGAAATCGCGTACAAGGACAGGACGACCAAGCGCAGGCGCTCCCGCTGACGGGATCGTGTTGGCCTGGTCGCCTGCGAGTTAGCCAAGCGACGGCGTTCCAGCGGTTTGAGCAGGCGCCAGGCCAGCACATAAGCCCCTGTGCGGGCCGCTGCGCAGGATGAGAAGGCTGATGCATTCACCAGAGGTCGCCGGTGCCCCGCCCCGTCAGTACGTGTCTCAACAGGCCCTCATACAGGCCGTTGACCAGCGGTTTTATGGGTCTGGCCCAGGGACGTGGTCAGCATCGCCGTCTCTTCCCGCCGACTGTTCGGCGCGGACACGGGCGACCGCCGCGGCGCCGGATTCCTTGGTGGCGTGGCATAACGCAATGCTTACGCGGCATAACGCAGTGCTTACGCGGGCATGCCTCCGGGGCACGCTGAGGAGTGAAAACGCCGCTCCTTCGCCGAATCGAGAGGGGTGCATATGCCTTCCGAACCCCCGGACTCAGGTGTTCCGCCCGAGGGGGAGCCTGCGTCGAGGTTGTCTCGGCGTACGTTCATCGCGGCGACGGCGACCGCGGCGGCGACGGCGGCGGCTGTCGGCGGTGTGGTCACGACGGGCGATCTGGTGCCGGGACCGTCTCCGCTCGAAACCGAGCCGGCCGAGGCGCCGCTCAGCGGTCGCGTCTCGCTGGCGGTCAACGGTGAGAGGCACACCGCGCTGATCGACAACCGGACCTCGCTGCTGGATCTGCTCCGCGAGCAGCTCGGGCTGACGGGCACCAAGAAGGGCTGCGATGCCGGCGCCTGCGGGGCGTGCACCGTCCTGGTCGACAGCCGCCGGGTCAACGCCTGCCTGACGCTGGCGGTGCGGCTGGAGGGCACCGAGGTCACCACCATCGAAGGGCTCGCCCCGGGCGAGAACGACGAACTGCACCCGTTGCAGCAGGCCTTCATCGAGCAGGACGCCTTCCAGTGCGGCTACTGCACCCCCGGCCAGATCATGTCCGGCATCGGCTGCATCCGAGAGGGCCACACCGGCTCTCCCCAGGAGATCCGGGAGTGGATGAGCGGCAACATCTGCCGCTGCGGCTGCTACGTGAACGTCGTCAGAGCGGTCGAGCAGGCCGTCAGTAGGAAGTGAGATCCGGCTCCTATGCACCCCTTCTCCTACACCAAAGTCTCCGACATCGCCGGCGCGCTCGCGGCCGGGCGTCGTGGTGGCCGCTACATCGCAGGCGGCACCACGCTGGTTGACCTGATGCGCGAGAGTGTCGAGCGTCCCGCCACGCTGGTCGACATCAGCGCTCTGCCGCTGCGCGAAGTCACCGCCACCGCGCGCGGGGGCCTGCGCATCGGCGCACTGGTACGGATGGCCGAGGCCGCCGCCCACGCCAAGGTGCGCGCCATCTTCCCCGTCATCTCGCAGGCGCTGGAGCTGAGCGCCTCCGCCCAGCTGCGCAACATGGCCACCATCGGTGGCAATCTCATGCAGCGCACCCGGTGCACGTACTTCCGCGACGTGACGGCGGCCTGCAACAAGCGCGAGCCGGGCTCGGGGTGTCCGGCGCTGAGCGGGTTCAACCGCACCCATGCCATCCTCGGTGTTTCCGATCACTGCGTGGCCACACACCCCTCGGACGTCGCCGTGGCGTTCGCCGCGCTGGAGGCGAGCGTCCACCTGCTGGGCCCGGACGGGCAGCGCAGCGTCGCCTTCGCCGACTTCCTGCTGCCGCCGGACAGCACACCGCACCGGGAACAGGCCGTGCGGCCAGGCGAGTTGATCAGCGCTGTTGAGATTCCGGCCCTTCCGCGCCCGCTCAGGTCCGGATACCTGAAGGTGGGCGACCGGCAGTCGTATGGGTTCGCGCTGACCTCGGCGGCGGTCGCGCTGCACGTGCGCAGCGGTGTGATCCGTGAGGCGAAGGTGGCTGCCGGAGGCGTCGGCACCGTGCCGTGGAAGCTGCCCGCCGTCGAGCGCCGCCTCATCGGCGAACGGCCGTCGGAGGCGCTGTGGGCTGAGGCGGCCGCGCACGCCGCCGACGGGGCTCGCCCGCTCCAACACAACAAGTTCAAAATCGAACTGCTCAAGCGCACCGTCGAACGCCAGCTGCGCATCGTGGGAGGCACCGAATGAGCCGGCAAGCCGTCGGGGCGCCGCTGCCCCGGGTGGACGGGCGCCTGAAAGTGACCGGACAGGCAAAGTACGCCGCCGACCACCCCACCGACGGGGTCGTGCACGCCGCTATCGTCGGCAGCACCGTCGGCCGGGGACGCATCACCGGGATCGACGCTCGCGCCGCCCTGGCCCTGTCCGGCGTCCTGAAAGTGATCAGCCACCTCAGCGCGCCCAAGCTGGCCTACAGGCCCAACCTGAAATCGAACAACCCGCGCGGCGGCAAGCGGCTGCACGTCTTCCAGGACGACAAGGTCCTCTTCCACGGGCAGCCGGTCGCGGTCGTGGTGGCCACGACGCCAGAGGCGGCTCAGCACGGCGCGCGCCTGGTCGAGGTCCGCTACGACGCCGAGAAGCCATCGACGGACCTGACCGGCACCCCCGCGCACGACCCCGAGACCTACGCGCGCGGCGACGCCGACCGGGCCATGCAGTCCGCCGCGGTACGGCTGGAGATGACGTACCGCACCGCCCGCAACCACCACAACGCGATGGAGCCGCACGCCACCATTGCCCGCTGGGACGGCGGCCGGCTCACTGTCTGGGACAAGACCCAGTGGATCGTCGGCACGCAGAAGGAACTCGCCGCCGTGTTCGGCATCGAGCAGGACGCGGTGCGGGTCATCTCGCCGTTCGTGGGCGGGGCCTTCGGCAGCGGCCTGCGGGCCTGGCCGCACGTCACCATCGCGGCCCTCGCCGCGCGCGAGGTGGGCCGTCCGGTCAAGCTCGTCCTCACCCGCAAGCAGCAGTACTCCGGGACGGGTTACCGGCCCGCGTACGAGTACCGGGTGCGCCTGGCCAGCGACCGGCGCGGCCGGCTGACCGCGATGGTCCACGACATCAAGGCAGAGACCTCGTCGTACGAGAACTTCCAGGAGAACGTCCTGGCGGCGGGGCAGATGCTCTACAGCATGCCCCACGTCCGCCAGTCGTACCGGACCGTGCCGCTGGATGTGAACACCCCGCTGTACATGCGCGGCCCGGGTCACGCCACGGCGGCCTACGTCATCGAGTCGGCGATGGACGAACTCGCCCACGAACTCGGCATCGACCCGATCGAGCTGCGCCGGCGCAACGAACCCGCCAAGGACGAGTCGAACGGGATGCCGTTCTCCACCCGGCGTCTGCGCGAGTGCTACACCGTCGGCGCCCGTGAGTTCGGATGGGACCGGCGCGCCCCCAAACCGCGCTCCACCCGCGACGGCGACTGGCTGATCGGCATGGGCATGGCCGCCGGCGTCCACGGCACCCTGCGGAACCCGGCCCAGGCCCGGGTCCGGCTCGACGCGCGTGGCACTGCTCTGGTCGAGGCGGCGACCAGCGACATGGGCCCCGGCACGTACACCTCCATGAGCCAGGTCGCCGCCGACGCCCTCGGGCTGACCGTGCGGGCCGTGGAGTTCCGGCTCGGCGACTCCACCATGCCGCCGACGCCGGCGCACGGCGGCTCGCAGACCATGGCGAGCGTCGGGTCCGCCGTCCAGGACGGCTGTGACAAGCTGCGGCGCCAGGCGATCGAGCTGGCCGTCGGGGACGAGCGATCGCCGCTGCACGGCGTCGACGCCGGCGACGTCGCGGTCAGCGACGGCCGGCTGCACGTCAAGGATGACCCCGCACGCGGGGAGACCTACCAGCAGCTCCTGGCCCGCAACAACCGTTCCCGCCTGGAAGCGCTCGGCTCATTCGAGCCGGGGGAGTCCCGGTTCTCCACCTACGCCTACGGCGCGACGTTCGCCGCGGTCGCCGTGGACCGCCGTCTCGGCCTCGTCCGGGTCCGGCGGATGCTCGGCGTCTACGACGTGGGGCGGATCATCAGTCCCAAGCTCGCCGACAGTCAGGCGCTTGGCGGCATGGTGGGCGGCATCGGCGCTGCCCTGTTGGAGCACACGGTCACCGACCACCGCGACGGCAGGATCGTCAACGCCAACCTCGCCGACTACCTCGTCCCGGTCAACGCCGACGTCCCCGACCTGCGGGCGATCTACCTGGACGGCGAGGACCGCGAGGCCGATCCCATCGGAGTCAAGGGCCTCGGCGAGGTGGTTCATCTCGGCGTGGCGCCCGCCATCGCCAACGCCGTCTTCCACGCCACCGGCCGCCGCATCCGCGAGCTCCCCATTACCGCTGAAGCCCTGCTTTGAACACCGGGATACCCAACGGGCTGCAGAGCGGAGCCTCCACCCGAGCGCGGGTGAAACCCAGGACTTGGGACACGGCCGCCTTGAGGTTATCTAGCGTTACTCGCTCACGGAAGATCACCTGCACGGTCGACGATGCCGCGAGTCACCTGAGCGCTCGCGACCATCGTCGCGGTCGCCTCATCGGTGATGACGCCGTCAGGGAAGCTCTGCTCGAACACGGCGTCCAGTTCGCGGGCGAAGCGCGGGGAGAGTGCGAAGTCGACCAGCGTTCCCTTGAGCGTCCCCACCCGGTCAATGAGATCCATCAACGCCGCCGCTTCTTGCGAGATCCCGCGCTCTTGCCGACCTTCTTGGGCTTCTTGGACCGACGTCCGCGCGCTCCGGGAGGCTCGTCGCTGTCTCTGAGCATGGCGCGGGCAGCCGAGACCACCCGGCGCTCCGGGTGGTGCTCCTTCAGGAACCGCAGCATCAGCTCGGTGTGGGGGTGGTCGCTGTAGTCCAACATGTCGATCATGCTCAGCACGTCGTCGACGGTCATGTCTCCGGAGAGCGTGGTGAGGATCTCCTCGGGCGGCCCACCGATCTCCATGGCCGCTACGGTCATGTCCACAGAGACCCAGGCGATGTCCTCCGGGTCGGGCAGGACATCGCGCTCCTCTCCCCGCTCGATCAGCCGGGACAGGACGAGCGCGCCCACCCCCGGTAGCTTGCGCAGGCTCGCCAGGGCTCGGCGGCCGGGCTCTCCCAGGCGCTCATCAAGAATCGTGAGCCCTACGGCCCGGCTCAGCGGGCTCACCTCGGGTACCGCCTCGGCGATCTCCTGGGCGGCCTGCTCCGGGTCGCGCCCGGTCAGCCAGAGCGCCACCTCCTCGGCCAGCTCCCGGTCGTTGTAGGAGCGCAGAGCGGGTAGCAAGGTCCGGGCGTTGGCGCCCGCTGTCGATCCGAAGACCGGTACGTGCTGTCCGAGGATGTCCTGAAACAAGCGGCGGCCGGTCCACAGGCCGAGGGCGGTCAAGGACGCCAACGGGCCCGACCGTTTGATCAGCCCCGCCTGCTCCAGGTGAGCGAGCATGTCCTGCGGCTCGTCAAACCTCATCGCCTCGCGATGGGTGAACAACTGCAGGATCACCGCCAGGCGAGGATCGAGATCCGTCCCGTCGGCATCGACGGTGATCAAGGCGTGAGCGATATCCGACCAGACCTCCAGCGCATCCTCGTCGCTGCCCTGGTCCAGGAGCGCCCGCGCCGGGCCGATCTCGGCTGTCAGCTCGTCCTCGTCGATGTCGACCAGGTCGCTGTCCAGGGCGATCCACCACAGGCGCTCGAACTGCGCCGCATCGAGCAGACCGAGCTCGGTGACGGCATCGCTTATCTCGTCCGCGACCGGGAGAGCGTGTTCGGTGACCTGCCGCGAGCCTCCGGTCCACTCGGCGATCCCGGTCAACGCGCGCACGAGGGCGGTCTCGCGCACCATCCGCGCCAGCTCGGCGCCGGGCGCCAGCCGTACCGGAGGTTGAAGCGAAACGAGGGGAGGGAACTCCTCCTGGCCGAAAGAGTCATCGGTAGGGGTCACAGTTGGTGAGACTATCGCGCCAAGGTGTCACAACGGTGGGGTTCGCGCCGCGCACGATGGTAGATGCTCCGATTCGCATTCGCAGGCCGCGTATCCACCGAAGACCTGCAAGATCCCACGACGTCATGGCAGTGGCAGCGCGCCCGAGCCGAAAACCTGATCGACGGTCACGGCGATCCTGGTCACCGAGGCCACCCGCCGGCTGCTCTTCGCCGCCCCGGCCTCGGTATCGCAGCTGGCCAATCCCAGCGACCGGCCGATCGCCTTCCTCGGCCGCAATCCGGATGCCTGACCTGCGTCGCGCAGTCCGACCCGGATCCGGCTCGCCGGAGACTGACGGCATTCCCGCTGATCGTCACTGATCTTCGCCGCGGTCGGCGATCGCGACGGGCCGCTTCAGCCGCTCTCAACCCGCCCCAGCGGCTCAGGCTCGTCCGCCAACGCGGAGCGCGTTGCGAGCCAGCTGGGGTCTTCGGGGTAGAAGACATGGCGAAGGTAGGCCCACGTGAGCCGCTGGATCAGGGCGACGCGTCCGGGGTGCTCGTCCGTCGTCTCCGCGACGTTGTACCCGGAAATTCCGCCGAGCGAGTGTTCCGCCCCGAACAAAGTGAGCAGGCTCTTGCCGCCCGGACTCAAGAAGTAGGGGTCGGTGAACCAGTCCGGTCCTCGAACGGTCAGGTGGGACTGGTCTCGGTCCCCCGCGACCACGAGGGTCGGCGTGGTCATGTCCGCGAAGCTCGGATTCATGAAGGGGAAGTGCTCGGCCGCGATCGGACTCAGGTCGGCTCCGCCCCGGCCGGGCGTGGCGAGCAGCACACCCGCCTTGATCCGCGAGTCGGACATGTCCTCTTCCATTCCGCTCTCGGGATCGAGGACGTGCGCGCCCAGCAGCATGCTCGCCGTCTGGCCGCCCCAGGAGTGCCCGGCTGCGGCGATGCGGCTGCGGTCGAGGCGCCCGCCGAGGCCGGGAACGGAAGCTTCAAGGAGATCGAGCTGGTCGAGGACGCGCTTCATGTCCTCGACCCGGTAACGCCAGATCAGTGGTGTACGGGGATCTTCTGGAGGGAGGCTCAGCGTCCTGGAGTCGAGATGGGTGGGTTGAATCACCACGAAGCCGTGAGCAGCCCAGAAGTCGGCCAGCGGGGCGTAGCCGTCCAACGACCAGCCGAAGCCGTGCGAGAAGACGATGACCGGCAATTCGCGCCCGACCGCGGGCGCGGACACGCGCACTTGCAGATCCTCACCACGGCCCGGGGTCGACAGCAGCACCGGCTTCACCGAGACGACTGGAGCAGGCGTAGTGACGGCCACGTCCGTGATCGCCATGTCTGTTTCGATCATGAATGGTTTCTCCTTCAGCGATTTTCAGTGATGAGCTCGTCGGTGACCCACCGTGCGACGTCGGCGGGATAGGGCGCCGACAGCCCGAGGACGATGTGCCGGAAGCCGGCGTCGATCGCTTCGCCGATCGCGTCCCGGGTGGTGCCGGGCTGGTCGTAGGTGACGGGCAGGTGGATCGAGCGGGTGATCGAGGCGGGGTCGCGACCGATCTCGGTGCAGTAGCGGTCCAGCAGCGCGCTGCGGCTGACGACGTCGTCGATGTCGCCGCCGGGGATGTTCCACAGGTCGGCGTGCTCGGCGACCACGCGCAGCGTCGCAGACGAGCGTCCGCCGATGAGGATCGGCGGGTGGGGGCGCTGGACGGGCTTGGGGTTGCCGAACGCGCTGGTGACCTGGACGTAGGTGCCGTGGAAGTCGAACGGTTCAGCCTCGGTCCACAACCGCCGGATCACCGTGCACGCTTCGGCGAGGCTGCCCACGGCGTGGGCGGCGTCATGGAAGGGCAGGCCATGTGATTCGTACTCGCGCCGGGCCAAGGGCGAGCTGGGTCGTGAGCCGACGCCTATGCCGAAGTCGAGCCGTCCGCCGGAGATGATGTCGACGGTCGTGGCGATCTTGGCCAGCATCGCGGGCGGTCGGATGCGGTTGCTGGTCACGAGCACGCCGAGCCGCAGTCGTCGGGTCTGTGCGGCGAGGGCCGAGAGTAGTGTCCAGCCTTCGTAGGTCGTTCCGTTCGGGTCGCCGAAGATGGGCAGGAGGTGATCGAACAGCCATGCGTGTTCGATCTCCGGGATCGTGTCTGCCTCGCGCCAGACCCGCAGGACGTCGTGGTAGTCGACCTGTGATGGGGCGGTCATGATCCCGAAGCGAGGCCGGGTGGTGTGCGGCATTGGGGCGTTGGTCCTTTCGACACCGGCCGCGCCGACTGGGGCGCTGCCGAGGAGTAAACGGAACGCGTTTCCGGTGTGCGGGGGTCGACGCTCATCGCATCGGTTGACCCGCATGCCGGTGCGATCCGCAGGCCTGGCCGCGTTCTCTCCATTGTGGGAGAACTGTGGGTGAAACGTGGTGGCGATGCGCGGCTTGGTCGTCTGCCGGTGCTCTGGCATCATAGCTAAACGGAATCTGGTTCCGGCTACGATAGGGAACCTGGTTCCGTTTCGCAAGTCCGGCAATGGAGGGAGCGGCGCGGTGAACGACGGCGACGGAGGCGCGGGGCGTGCGGCCCCCCGTAAGCGGGCCGACGCCCGGCGCAACGAGAGGACGCTGCTCGACGCCGCCGCAGCCGTCTTCGTGACCTCGGGCGTCGAGGCGCCGGTGCGCGACATCGCGGCCAGGGCGGGAGTTGGGGTGGCCACGATCTACCGCCACTTCCCGACCCGAGCGGATCTCATCATCGCCGTCTACCGGCACCAGGTCGAGGCCTGCGCCGAGGCTGGTCCAGCCCTGCTGGCGGGCGTAGCGAGTCCTTACGCCGCACTGGGGCGATGGATCAACCTGTTCGTCGACTTCCTGGTCACCAAGCACGGACTCGCCGCCGTGCTCCACTCCGACGACGCCGGCTTCGACACGCTGCACGCCTACTTCATCGACCGGCTCGTGCCCGTGTGCGCCCAACTACTCGAAGCCGCGGCCGCCGCCCGCGAGATCCGCTCCGACGTCGACGCCCTCGAACTCATGCGCGGCGTCGGGAACCTCTGCATCGGCGCGGACAACGATCCCCACTACGACGCGCGGCGGCTGGTCGAATTCCTCATCTCAGGACTCCGCCTGCCGCACTAGAGCCTGTTTTCGATATTGATCTTCGTGTGACCTGAGATGTTCATGATCGTCGGGTGCGTGGGGATCTCAGTGATGAGCAGTGGGAGGTGCTGGAGCCGCTGCTGCCGGTCGCGGCCGGGCGGGGGCGTCCGGCCGTGCGGCAACCAGGCGCCTTACGGTTTCCCGGGACTGTGCGGACCGGGTTGTGCACAGATTCCACAGCCTCGTGCATTGGGGGCCGACGACACCCTGACCGAGGACTGGGAAGACTGGCCCTGCCGTGCTGGGGGCACTGAAAGAGTGCCTACTGCACAGGGCAGTTATGAAGGAGAGGGATGGCAGCGCCGTGACTGACGATGTCACCGCCCGCACGGGCGAGATGATCTGGACGCACAACACCTGGATGCGGTATGTCGCGACGGCCGCGGACACCGGGGGCCGGCTCGCGGTGCTCGAGCAGCGCCTCAGCCCGGCCGGTGACCCGCCCCGCCACGTGCACGCCAACGAAGACGAGGCGTTCTACGTCCTCGACGGGCGGCTGGCGGCCACCATCGGCGATGACACCACGGTCGCCGCCGGGCCGGGGGAGTTCGTATTCCTGCCCCGGGGGGTTCCGCACAGCCTGCACGTGCAGACCGCTGAGGTCCATTGCCTGGTGCTGCTCACCCCGGCCGGGTTTGAGCAGTTCTTCGCCGCCATCGGCCAGCCCGCCCCCGGCAGCGAGTTGCCCGAGCCCGCCACCCCCGACGTGGCGGCGGTCGCCGCCGCGGCCGCCCGCTACGGCGTCACCGTTCTGCCTCCCGGCTGACCAAGCCCGAAGGCCGTATGCCTGGCTGCCATGCCGTCCGGGCAGCGGTGAGCATAGGGCTCTGGCCATTTGCGTAACGTCAGATGGAGGGCTGCGATGGGCGGGATTACGTGCGGCCCAGCGTCGTCCGGGGGCGGTGCCGGTGAATCCGGCCAGCTGCAAGACGGCGATGGCGGTATTCCGGAGAGCGATCATGACCTGGGCGGATGTTCCCGCGCGCAGCCGCAGCTCCACCATGACACCGAACGAAGGCGCGGCCCCCGGCGGTGAAACCGGGTCGAGGGCACCGTGAAACCGGCGCCGCCGAAAGTGGGGCCATGAGCATCACAGAAACCCGTGCCGGGGGAGCCGATCTGGCCGTACGTACGGAAGGGCTGGTGAAGACGTTCGGCGAGCACCGGGCCGTGGACGGGATCGATCTGAACGTGCGCCCCGGTGAGATCTTCGGCGTCCTCGGGCCGAACGGCGCAGGCAAGACCACCATGCTGAGGATGCTGGCCACCCTGTTGAAGATCGACGCCGGTCGCGCCGAGGTCTTCGGGGTCGACGTGACGGCCAACCCGCACGTGATCCGGCAACTGGTCGGCGTCACCGGACAGTACGCCTCGGTCGACGAGAACCTGACCGCCCGCGAGAACCTCTGGCTCTTCAGCCGCCTGCAGGGGATTGCCGCACCGCGCGCCCGGCGGATCGCCGCCGAGCTGCTCGGCCAGTTCGGCCTGGAGGAGGCGGCGGACAAACCGATCGCGCAGTTCTCCGGCGGCATGCGCCGGCGCCTCGACCTGGCGGCCAGCCTGATCACCAGGCCACCGCTGATCTTCCTGGACGAGCCGACCACCGGGCTGGATCCGCGTACCCGCGGCCAGATGTGGGACACCATCCGCGGCCTGGTCGCCGACGGCTGCACGGTGCTGCTGACCACGCAGTACTTGGACGAGGCCGACCAGCTCGCCGATCGTGTCGCCGTCATCGACCACGGCCGGAAGGTGGCCGAGGGAACCCCTGACGAGCTGAAGACCGCGGTCGGCAACTCCACCCTGCAGTTGCTGCTCGCCGAACCTGGCGAGGTGCCCGCAGCTGTGGAGGTCATCCGGCGCGTCCTCGGCTCCGAGCCCGTCCTGAGCCCGGAGCGGGGCCGACTGAACGTGGCCCTCGAACAGGCCGACCTGGCCGCCGACGTACTGATCGGGCTGCGGACCGCCGGGGTCTCGATCTCGTCGGTGAGCGTGGCCAAGCCCAGCCTGGACGAGGTGTTCCTGGCCCTCACCGGCCACGAGACCGGTACGGAGGAGAACCGATGAGCACCGTGATCGCCCCGGCCCGTGAGACCGTACGGGCAGCTGACCGCGTGGCGACCGCCAAGCGGCGCGTCTCCATGGGGGAGACGTTCGCCCAGACCCTGACGATGGCGTGGCGGGCCCTCAAGAAGATGCTCCGCAACCCGGAGCAGTTCTTCGATGTGGCGCTGCAGCCGATCCTGTTCACCGCGATGTTCGCCTTCATCTTCGGCGGTGCCATCGCCGGCGACGTGGAGAGTTATCTGCCGCTGATGATCCCCGGCATCCTCGCACAGACCGTGCTGACGACGTGCATGGCGACCGGGACGCAACTGCGCGAGGACATGGAGAAGGGAGTTTTCGACCGGTTCAAGTCGTTGCCGATCGCCCGCATCGCGCCACTCGCCGGCCCCATGGTGGCCGACCTGCTGCGCTACACCATCGCGGCCACTCTGACGTTCGCCATGGGCCTGCTGATGGGCTATCGCCCCGGCGGAGGCGCGGGCGGCGTGCTCGCCGCGATCCTGCTGGCGATCTTCACGGGCTGGTCGCTGGCGTGGGTCTTCACCTGGGTCGGTACGATCGCCCGGAGCGCCCAGGCCGTGCAGGGCATCTCCATGATGATCCTTTTCCCGCTGACCTTCTTGTCGAACGCGTTCGTCCCCATCGACACCCTGCCGGACTGGCTTGCCGCCTTCGTCCGGATAAATCCGGTCTCACACCTGGTCACGGCCGCCCGCGACCTCGCCAACGACGCTCTCGTCAGCGGAGAGGTGGCCTGGACCATCCTGGCGTCCCTGATCGTCATCGCGCTCTTCGCGCCGCTGTCGGTACGCAGCTACAAGCGGCACATGTGACCCCCATCCGTCACGGCCCGAGATCTCCCCGACGAGCTTCCGCGCTTCGTCGAGGAGGTCGGAGCCGCGCCGATCGCCGTATTCGGCGCGTACGGCGGCGATCATCCCGGGCGCGGTTCTCTCCGCGTACGGTTCGATCCGCTCGAAGGTCATGCTGGGCATGCTGCTGTTGTAAGTGAACCGCTGGGCCAGCACCAGCAGTCCGACCGCGTGGTGGGGGGCCATGGCCCCCCGCAACAGTCCCCAGGCGCCGATCGCGAAGAGCATCGAGCCGCACACCGGATAGTCGAGCACGGGGCTTCCCCCGGTCAGCACGTCATGGATCCGGACGGTGGAGCAGGAGTGGAACAGCTCCTCGCCGTACCCGAGATCGTCCGGCCCGGCGTGGTACGCGTGCGCCGTCAGGGCTAGCGCCTCCGCGATGACCAGCCACGGCTCGAACTCCACCCGCGGCACCCCGGGCAGGCGCAGGTCGCGCGCCCGCTGGACGGCCACGCGGCATTCGGCGAGCGCGGCGGCCGTTTCTCCGCGCGCGAGGGCGAGCTCGGCCGCGCACAACGACACGATCGCCACCCCGCCGAGCACCGCTTCGTTGTCGTAAATCCGGGTGATCTCGGCGAGCTCGGCCTCCGCGGTCTCGAGGTCGCCGTCGGCGAGCGCGGAGACCAGCAGCACCGCGCGCAGCTGCGTCTCGTCGTCCGTGGCGCCGAGCCGGCTCAGCACCGGGATGGCGGTCCGCGCGTGCCCGACCGCCCGGTGGCGGTCACCGAGCTGCATGGTCAGGTGGGCCAGCACGGCGTGCATGATCGCCCCGAACCACGGTCCCTCGTTGTCGCGGAGCAGCGTCAGTGTCCGCTCGGCCGCCGCGATCGCCCTCGCCGCCTCGCCCGCGTTCTCCAGGGCATGGACGTACGTCTGCGACGCCATCAGCGCCACGTCGCGATCGGTGCTCTGGCACAGCTCATCGAGCCGGCGGCGCACCTCGGCCTCTTCGGGGGCGTCGCACGCCAGCACCACCGTGGTGGTCGCCGCCAGCCGGGAATCCGTCGTGTCGTCGGTGGGCAGCGCACGGAGGAGGTCGCGCAGCGGATCGCCACGGCGGTCGGCGATGATCATGATGTTCATGAGCGCGACCAGCACGGCCGCCCGGGTCACCTCGACGAGCTCCGGCGGCGGCACCCAGCCGGCGACAACCTGCGTGATCGCGTCCCCGTGCGCGAGAATCCTGGCGTGGTCGCCGCGGATCGACCACAGTGCGCCGACGCCGATCAGCAACTGGACCGTGGTGACGGGGTCGGACTCACCGAGCGCCTGACGGAGCAGATCGGCCAGGTTGCTCTCCTCGGCCCGCAACGCGTCGGCCGCCGCGAACTGCGACGGGCTGAACATCTCGGCGGCGTGTTCGAGGGCGTACGCCGTCGCCCAGGCCCGCAGCGCCGCCCGAGCCGGGGCCTCCTCACCGGCCTCCTTCAGCCGCATCCGGCCGAACTCCCTGACGGTCTCCAGCATCCGGTAGCGCAGGCCGTAAGCGGTCTCACGGACGCTCAGCAGCGACTGCTCGGCCAGCGCGTCCACGGCGTGCAGCGCTTCGGGGCCGAGCACCTGCTCGGCGGCGGCGAGCGTGAAGCCGTCGCCGAAGCGCGACAACCACCGCAGTGCCCGGCGTTCCGGCTCGTTCAGCAGATTCCACGACCAGTCGATGACCGCCAGCAGCGTCTGGTGCCGGTCCGGAGCCGTCCGGTTCCCGCCGCGCAGCAGGGAGAACCGGTCCGCCAGGCGCCGCGCGATCTCCTCCACGGACATCACCCGCACCTTGGCCGCGGCCAGCTCGATCGCGAGCGGCAACCCGTCGAGGCGGGCGACGATCTGCCCGACCCGCTCGTCGATCCGCACACCGGGGCGGGCCGCCGTGGCCCGCTGACGGAACAACTCCACCGCGTCGCCGGCGTCCAGCTCGCCGAGGAGGTAGACGCGTTCGGCGGGGATCGACAAGGGCGCGCGGGAAGTGACGAGCACCCGCAGGTCGCGCGTGGTCACGCTCAGGAAGGCCACCAGGTCGGCGACGGCCTCGATCACGTGCTCGCAGTTGTCCAGGATCAGCAGCGCGGGTGCCTGGTCGAGATGCTGGGCGATCCTGGCGCGCACGTCGGACCGCTGCTCGGCGGTCGGCGCCCAGCGCCCGCTGACCGAGTCGCGGACCCCGAGTGCCGAGCCCACCTCGCCGATCACACCCTCCGGCGAGGAGACGCCGACGAGTTCGACGAAGTGAGCGACGGGCTGCGCGGTGTTCCTGCCGACGACATGGGCCAGCCGCGTCTTGCCCAGCCCACCAGGACCGATGATGGAGACGACCCGGTTCGTCCGCAACAAGGCGTGCACCGCGCGGATGTCGCCGTCGCGGCCGAGCAGCGAGGAGCCGTCGAACAGGATGCCCTCGCGTACGGGGCGGTCGGTGGCGAGGAGTTCGGCGTGCACGCGAGCGAGCTCGGGCCCGGGATCGGCGCCGAGACGCTCGACCAGCTCCGCGCGATACCGTTTGTAGCGTTCCAGCGCCGCGCCGGCGCCGCGCACCGCCGCCTCGCTGCGCAGCAGGCAGGCGAGCAGTTCCTCGTCGTGCGGCCGGTCGGCCGCGACCTTCTCCAGCAACGGCAGAGCGCCCTCGTGATCGCCGCCTCGGCCGCGCGCGACGGCCGCCACGCGCCGCGCCTCGGCCAGCCGCCCGGCGGCGACGTCCCTCAGCTCGGCCAGCGCGCCCGCGGCGCCTTCCGGGCCGCCGGCCACGAGACCCAAGGCCTCCTCGGCGCGGCGGCGCGCGAGGGCCACGTCGTCCTCGCCCAGCGCGGCACGCGCCTGCTCCACCAGAGCGCCGAGCAGCAGCACGTCCACCTGCTCATCGGCCAGCTCGAGCCGGTAGCCGCGCGCGATCCGCACCACGGCGTCGGCGCAGGTCGCGGCCCGGGTCCGGGAAACGACGACCTGCAGCGCCTTCGTGGGGTTGGCTGGCGGCTCGTCCGGCCACAGCTCCTCGACCAGGCGTTCGTCACTGACCCCCGCCCGTCCGCGCATGGCGAGCACGGCCAGCAGGGTGGGCGCGCGCTCACCGACCACGCGCGCGCCTCGCCAGCGGACGCCGTCGAGCAGGACCAGTACGGGGGACACACCATCAGCTTACGGACGACTCACCGGGATCGAGCTATATCTGGTACGAGGACACCGGGCGCATGGTGCGGCCAGGGCGTCCTGTCGGCCCATCTGGTCGGCCGGTGACAGGCGTTCCACGGTGACGCCAGTCTCGGTGAAAGTGCGGGTCACCGTGGCGGCGGTGCACACTCAGAGGATCCGCAGCGGTGCGGCCGGCGTGCACTCCGGACGGGGTTCGAGGTGCGGTCGGCTGTTGCGGTTATTCGGTGGGCCGGCGTGCCTGTCTTACTTCGCGGTCGATGGCCCAGGCGTCCGCTACTGGGCCCACGTGCCCGAGCTTGTCGGGGTTGATCACCGAGCGGATCGTCTGGATCTGCCCGTCGAGCACATCGAGCGCCAGGATGTGGAGCACCTTGCCGTCCCGGTCGCGGAAGATCGCGCCCGGCTGGCCGTTGACCTCGTGCGGCTCGAACGTCACGTCGATCCCGGCCATCCGGGGGAAGACGGAGGCAAGCAGCCGGGCCACGTTCCCGGCGCCGATGACGGCCCTGGCCAGCTGCGGGGCCTTGCCGCCGCCGTCGCCGACCATCGATACGTCGGCGGCGAGCAGTTCCTGCAGGCCGGCGACGTCGCCTTCGCGGAGGGCGTCGAAGAACCGCGACGCCAGTTCCTCCCGCTCTTTGCGGACCGCTTCGAAGCGCGGCCGCCCGGCCTCCATATGCCGCCGCGCCCGCACCAGCAGCTGCCGGCACGCCGCCTCCGACCGCCCCACCGCCGCGGCGACCTCGTCGAACCCGAAGCCGAACACCTCCCGCAGCACAAACACCGCCCGCTCCAGCGGGCTGAGCCGCTCCAGCAGCAGCAACGCCGCCATCGACACCGAGTCCGCCAGCTCCACCGACCGCGCCGGATCCTGATACGGATCGCTCAGCAGCGGCTCGGGAAACCACGGACCCACGTACTGCTCCCGCCGCACCCGCGCGGAGCGCAGCACATCGATCGAGATCCGCGTCACCGCGGCCGACAGAAGAGCCTTGGTCGACGTGGGCCGGGTCGCCAAGCCGTCAAAGCGCAGCCATGTCTCCTGCACCGCGTCCTCGGCCTCACCCACACTGCCCAGAATCCGATAGGCGATCGAAAACAGCAGCGGCCGCAACTCCTCGAACTCCTCGACCTTGCTCACGCCGAATCGCCTCCCCTTGAACCCCTCTCACCCGCCCGTACTCGCTGACGCAGGCACCTTCTGGATCATCCGGACCACTGGCACGCCAGAGTAACGCCCCCGAGCCAGGGGCTCGGAGCCCGCAGCCGGGCTCCGAGCCAGTTGCTGATGCCGTTCAGTGGAACTGCCCGGGCTCGTAGTTGCCGGCCGGCTGCTGGGTGATGATGTTCAGCCGGTTCGCCGTGTTCATGAAGGAGACCAGGATCACCAGGGCGGTGAGCTGCTCCTCGTCGTAGTGCTTGGCGGCGTACGCCCACACCTCGTCGCTGACCCCACCGGCCGCATCCGCGACCCGGGTCCCCTCCTCTGCCAGTTCCAGCGCGGCACGCTCGGCCTCGGTGAAGACCGTGGCCTCCCGCCACGCCGCGACCAGGTTCAGCCGCACCGAGGTCTCGCCGGCAACGGCGGCCTCTTTGGTGTGCATGTCGATGCAGACGGCGCAGCCGTTGATCTGACTGACACGAAGCGCCACCAGCTCCTGCGTGGCGCTCGGCAGCGGCGAGTCCTTGAGCGCCTTGCCCGCCGACATGAAGTACTTGAGGACCTTGCCGGCGGTCGGGTCGGCGAAGAAGTTCAGTCGCGCGTCCATGGTGTACTCCTCTGTGCTCGTCGATGGCTACACCCCTGAGACGAGGTAGCCCGACCCCCTGTGACATGGACGAATGTGACCTGCGTCTCCCGACAGCCGAGCCCGGTCAACTCGGCGTCGATCTGCTGGGCGCGCTCCCGCGGCTTCGCCGCCTCATCTCGAGCTCAGGTCACCCTATGCCGGGCCTGGGCGAGGCGATCGGCGGCCACCGCCAACCTCGATGGCGCCGACCTGGGCATCGAGCTGGTCGCGTCTGGCGGCGAGCCCGCGTTCGGCCCGGCCGCCGCACCGTGATCACCTGCGGCGGCGGCCGGGTCCCGGCTTTCCTGCCAGCGGGCCAGCGCCTCCCGCGACGATGACGTCGACCGCGCCGCCCTTGCGCCCTACCTTCGCCCGCCGGTTGCGCAGGTCGAGGTCGGCGACGTCCAGGGCGAGGACCTCCTCCGCTCTGGCCGCCGACTCACACGGCAGCTGCCACAGCCCCCGCTCGCGCAGGGAAGGCCGGGGTGGGTCAGCAGCTCCTCCACTTCAGCCCGGGGCAGCGCCCGGGTCCGGTCTGGTGTGCGCGCTCGGCGGCGGAGGCGGTCCGGGTCAGGGCGAGCCGGGTGAAGGCGTACCGGCTCAGGGAAAGGAACCAACCGGCATGCGAGCTAGTGGCAGGCGACGCCGGTGAGGCTACGGCGACCGTTGTAGCTCTCGTGAGGGCCAGTGGCGTCCTCGTGCATGGCGTGGATGCTCAGGCACATGTTCTTGCCGTAGACCTTGATCGGGCCGGCATAGTACTTGAAACTGCCCTGCTCCTTGTCGTAGTTGTTCTTCACGGCATCCTCGGCGAAGCGCTCGTTGTACATCTCGATGAACAGCGGGGTCTTCTCGCCGTAGCGGGCCTGTCCCGGGCGCTTGGCCAGGACGGCGCAGTTCCAGCCGCTGGCCGGGTTGTAGAACAGCTTGATGTCGCTGCGGTAGTACGTCTCGCCGGTGAGAAGGTCCTTCAGCGGCACTCGCCAGCTTCCGACGAGGCTGCCGCGGCAGCCGTAGGCGCCCGCGTTCGCCGCTGAGGGAACCGCGATCGCCGCCGCCGAGACGGTCGTTGTCGCCGTGAGGATCGTGAGAATTCGCTTGAACGTGCTGTTGCTCATGGTGTGACGGCGGGCCTGCTTGTCCGATGGGGCGTAGCCCGGCCCGTTGTCCCGCCGCTGGGCTTTCGCCGTTTCCTGTCAATCCTCTGGACGTCTGCCTCGAAAGTCTGTGGCGCAATGCACACTGAGCCACCTTTTCGTCCGAGGCGCGGGGTGCGCTGGCGCACCCCGCACACGATCGTTAAGAGAGGTTCATGGCCTGTTCCACCGTGGCGTAGGTGGGCAGGTGCACGTCGACTCGGCGGCCAAGCCGTCGCGGGTGCCGGCGACGATGAGCTCGCGGATGAACTCGGCCAGGGCGGCGAAGACGTGGAAGATGAGGCGTCCGCCGGGGGTGGTGGTGAGTTTCTTCGGCCGCCGCGCGGCGGCCTCGAGCGCGCGATGCCGTGCAGCGGGTTGTCGCGCTGGCAGTCGTTGGTGGCCCACGGTCCATTGGGGCTCTCCCGTCCGGTCGGTGATTCCTGCTACCCAGCCGCTGCCGGAGTCACGGTCAGGTGTAAGTGATCGCGTAGTCGGAGAAGATCCTGTGCGACATCGCCGACGTGGTGGGCGAGCTGGTCGAGGTTCGGCCGCAGCGTGGGGTCGATCCGCGAGTCGGCCTGGTAGATACGTCTGGCCAGCTGCCAAAGATCGGTGGAGCAAGCAGTGAGGGTGGCTAGGACTTCTTCTGCGGCCTGGCGTTGGTCAGTGTCCATGTTCGAGCCTTCCTTGGGGCGGGGAGTCCGGCCCTCCGCCGGCGGGACCGGCGGAGGGTGTTTCAGGTGCCCATCTCGTCAGGGGTGGCTGGCGCGGCGATACTCGTGTCGCTCAGGGGGTGAGGGATTTCGACCTTCAGCGCGTCGGCGACGAGGTGCGCGAACCAGGTCGCCATCCGCTTGACCTGGCCGGGTATCCAGATGCGGATCTCCATCGCCGCGTACATGGTGATCATCGCGCTACTCACCACAAGCTTGTGCGGAGCATCGGCTAGGGCGAGCACGGCGGCTTGATGGATACCGAACTTGTCGGCGCACAGGTACATGGCGGTCGCTGTGACCAGGCCGAAAAGGGTCGGTATACGGGGAAGCTTCAGGCGGTTGGCCGCCCAGGCGAGCACAATCCCGATCGGCACGCACGCATAGACGGTGATTCGCCCCTGCTCGGGCCAGAGCGCTCCGCTGGCCAGCCACGCTGGTTGAAGGGCCACCCACGCCTGAAAGGTGGTTCTTTCCTTGGAAAGCCCTTTCATTCGGGAAGCGGGGGACGAGGCATGGCCAGTGGCATCTGTGGGGGACATTGTTCTGGGGGAAAACTCAACGTCTGGACCCGGGGGGCAGCCTGCGGTAACGTCGAGCCTAGAGAGTGACATATTAGCGGCCCTTTCACAGCGCTGATCTGTCTTCAGGTCGAGCCCGAGTGGAGATCGGACACGGCCTGGTTCTCTGTGCAGCGGCCTTCCGGACCATTGTGGATCAGGAAGGCCGCTTTATTTGTTTGAAGACACTCACACTGCCTTATGTGGGATGGTGCGTCAACGGCCGCGGGGGTGCTCTTTTCGCCGAAATCTCGGCTGATGTGCAGGTCAGCGCCCTGTGTTGTGATCGAAACTCGCGATCATGAATCGCGCGTCAACGGCTATTCGGCGGGCGCGACAACACTTTTTCTGAATGGCGGCAACACCTCTCTTAGTTCGATTGCTTTTTCTTGGTAGATTTGCGGAGTGCTCTCCGCCGACCCCGTCGATCCCCTCCCTAAAGGGAAGATCACTAATATCGCTGATGCTGATCAACTCCTGCATTACGCGGCACAGGCGCAGTTCGCGAAGATCGGTTTTTCGCAGAACAACATCGCCGAGCTGTTGGTGCTGGACAAGGGCGGCCTGTCCAAGAAGATCCACAAGATGGACGTGAAGACGGCCAAGCAGTTGGACGCGATCATCATTGCTCTCGCCCCAGAGATGGATCGTTCCGGCGGGCTCGGCTCGCTGGCCGTGCGCTTGCGCGGACTGGAGAACATCACCGGGACGGGTGCCGAGATCCCTGCACCCTGGACCAGGGAGTTGCTGAAGCGACCCGCCGACGACGAGTTCGGGGTGCTCACCCAGGCCTCGGCGCTGCTGTCGATGTTCCGGGCATTGCAGGACACCCCGCACGAGGTCCGGATGAAGTTCAGGATCGACACCAAGGAGATGATCGATCGCTATCGCGAGGAGATCAGGAAGCTGGTTGATCAGCTACTGCTCATCGGGGGATCGCCGCCGACCCCCCGCAACATCGACGCACTGGTCCTGCTCGGCAGCATCGGCGCGCACGCCTTCGATCTGCCCGAGACTGGTCTGCAGACCGGCCTGGAGTGGGCCCTGCGAGACATGCCGCTGGGGTTTCGCGCATGGCGCGCAGTGACGAAGTTAGTGCATTTGAGCAGGAGCTTGAAACTTGAACCCGAGGAGCTCAAATACTGGGTGAAGCAGTATCTCGAAGAGGCGGAAGAGCTCAGGGAGGTGAGCCTATATCCCGGACGATCACTTGACCTGGAATTAGCGATCACTGTCCCGCTGGAGTGGTCGCCGCCAGGCGAAGACTGGGCAGGCGCAGTCCTGCTCGCCCGAGCGCGTAACACCGAGGCCACCGTGCGCGAACGAGGCACCGCAGCACTAGGCCTCTGGGAACGGACGGTCAGGAACCAGACCGGGGATCGGGACGAGGTCAGAAAGCATCTCGAAAAACTGATCGTCGACTACACGAACGAGGCCGAAGAGAAAGGCGCCGCTACCGGCCTGCGATGGGTGGCCACGACCCTACGGCACCTGCTCGACACAGGTGAGGCCGTCTGCATCACCTGGCCCGAGGGCCACGCGCCGTGCCGACAGGTGGTGGCGGATGGAGCCGCGCACCTGAAAACGGAGGGCATACCGGACAACATCCTCGAGAACACGATCACACTGTTCGAGCATGCTCTTCTGCAAAATGCCGGAGTGCACCGCCGCCAGGCGATCGATACACTCCTGACCGGCGGCTGGGCGCGTCCGGTTACCAGAGCGCTGGAGCGCGTGCTCAAGCACGAGAAAGCAGAGTCATGGCTTCGCTGCCGGGCACTGTTCGCACTCGGCTTCCTACAGGTGCGCGACGCCGGCGTCGTCGAGATCCTCAAGGACGCCTGTATCAAGGCCCACACAACGCTAGCGACCGACCAGATCGTGACCAAGCCACGAGTCTCGGAACTTCACGCTGGTCTCTGCGCCGTCGCGGACTGCTTCGGTGCCACTGGTTCGGAGGTCCAGGCGAACAACATCCGGCGCAGCCTGGACAAGACGCTCAGAGCGATCGTGTACAACAGTCCACACCGCAGCGAGCCCGCCTTCTACCCCGTCTTCCGGGCAACCGCCTACGTGCTACTCGTCACCGCACAGCCGCGCGTCAACGGGGAACACGACATGTCCCAGGAACTGCTCGAGCACCTGACCGACCATCCTGATGAGGTGACGAGCCGACTTAGCACATGGGCGTTAGCCTTCCGCTTCGCCGACGACGGCACGATCAGGCCGCTGCACCAAGCACCTCTGCACATCAAGAAGCGCCCATCCAAACAAGATCCAACCGACGACGCTTGAAACCCCACTTTGTGCGATCCGCACCATCACGCTGCTGCGCTATCTGTCGGGCCCACCAACTGCGCGAGACCTTCCTTGGAGGCCGGCGAGCGTGAGCGCCTGGCCGCCGCGATCGCAGAGGTACAGCGCGCGCTCACCACGGTCACCACGGTGACTTACTCGGCTGCCGGCGACGCGGCGTGGCTGGCGCACACGATGCTCCTAACCCCGTGGGCCTAGTGTTTGCGTACGATCCCGCACCACTGGTCGACCTCGACCGGCAGGCTGCCGTCGTACTCCGGCTCGGGGCGCCACCGTGAGCACGAGACCCAGCCCGGTTCCACCACCTCAAGGCCGTCGAAGAACTCGGCGATCCGCTCGGGGGTCCGCAGCTTCAGTTTCGGCTGGGCGTCGATGTTCCATACGCGGACCGCTTCGGCGGTGGCCTCGCCGTTGACCGCTGTGGTGGTGTTGGCCACCGCAACATAGCTCCCGGACGGCACCGCGGCCAGCAGCCGGTCGATGATCCGCTGCAGCTCATCGTCATCGCTGATGAAATGCATGACGCCCAGCAGCATGATCGCCACCGGCTGGGAGAAGTCCAGCGTCTTGGCCGCCTCCCGCAGGATGGTGTCCGGGTCGTGCAAGTCGGCGTCGATGTAGTCGGTGGAGCCTTCCGCGGAGCTGGTCAGCAGGGCTCGTGCGTGCACCAGCACCAGCGGATCGTTGTCGACGTACACGATCCGCGACTCGGGGGCCACCCGCTGCGCGACCTCGTGGGTGTTGTCCTGGGTCGGCAGCCCGGTGCCGATGTCGAGGAACTGCCGGATCCCCACCTCGGCGGCCAGGTACCGCACAGCCCGCCCCAAAAACAGCCGGTCGGCCCGCGCCAGCTCGATCACCACTGGAAAGATCTCCCGAACCCGGTCCCCGACCTCCCGATCCGCGGCGAAATTGTCCTTACCCCCCAGCCAGTAATTCCAGATCCGTGCCGTGTGCGGCACGTGTGACCGGATTTTGTCCGTAATGACGGATTCGTCGGTCATCATCAGCCCTTCCATGAACTGTGGGGAAGCCACCAAATTGCCGGGTTCTCAGTGTAGGCCGAGGTAACGTCGGCCAGCGGACTCCGCGACGTATCCGGGTGGATTTTTGATCTAGGACGCGTGTGGGCTCGGTCAAAGCCGCTGGTATGTCGCGGTGCGCAACATAATGCCACCAATGCGTGACCGTACTTCCCGACCACCGCGACAGCCGGCGCGGCGGCCGTGGAGCAGAAGACGTTCGTCTGGCGCTATTTTCAGTCCTCCGGCTCATGCACGATCCAGCCCGGCGCCACGTGGACGCTGTACTCCAACGGCACGGCGCGCCTGGACGTGACGGTCTCCAGTCTTCGACGGCGACGACGCCTGGCTGGATTCGTGTCTGAAGCCCTGAACGGACGCCTTCCGCGTGCCCAAACCTCCCGCAGTGATATGGACGCGAGCCCACCACGGCGAGATGGTTACCCACAGCCACGGGCGATGCGGTCGGACGGCCTGTGCTAGCCGCAGGCCTTCGGTGTGGTGCCGCTGCCCTTGTTGGCACGGCCGGCCCCGGTCGTCACACTGCCGGTGGCCTTGGCGCAGACGCCGCTGGGGGCGTAGACCATGTTGCCCCAGTGGTGCCCGCCGTTCCCGGGACGGTAGCTGAAGGATCTGCTCTTCTTGCTGGTATAGACCGTGATCTCGCCGAAACCGCTCTTGGAGACCGACACCTCGCCCCAGTTGGTGCCGCAGCGACGAGAGTAGAACAGCCGGATCGTGCCCAGCCTGTCACCGACTTCGTTCTTCAGCGAGGCCTTCTTCCCGGTGTTCACCTTGGTGTTGGCGCACCCGGTCCTGTAGGGATCCTTTCCGTCGTACGGTTGAGCGTTCGCTGGTCCTGTGGTCATCACGATCGATGAGATCACCGCTACGGACACCGCAACCGCTGCTACACGGATCTTCACGTCGAACCGACTCCTTTCCGAGAAGCCCGGGGCACGCGAGGACGGCCAGAGAGCACTCCGCATTGCCCAGGGCTCTTTCTGGTGACGACGGCTTCCCACACCCCACGCTGACCCCGTGGATTGGTCCGATCCGAACCCGGGTACCGTCGCCGACGGATTGAAATGCCTCACTCACCACGTGGCCATTTGTCGACGCCGGCTTGAAGCAGGGGCCCCTCCGGGCCCGCCGACCGATCTACGACGTGGGCCACTCAGACCGTGAGGTCAGGGTTGTCGTCAACACGCCGCCAGATGGTTGAACTTGCCGGGCGTCTTGTAGTAGAAGGCCCGATATTGACCATCTCCAATAGTCCAGCACGGTCCATCGGGCCACCAGTCGACGATCGCCCTCACTCGCTTCGTGCTGCCGCACTTGCTCTTGATCTTGACACCACGGTTGAAGCCACCGTTGTCGATCCAGAGGTCGTAGCAGGGGATCTTTGCGCCGACCTTGCCGGCCGGGTTTACGGACTGTGCGGCGGCTACCTGTTGGCTCGCGCTGGTCGTCTGGCTGGCGGCCGTCGTGGTGCTTGGGGCTGCTTCGGCCGTGCCGCTCATGATCCCGGCGGCAAGGGCAGCGCCCGTTCCGAAGGCGGCCATCTTCCTGATGATGGAGGGAACGGTGTTGTTGCTCATGGTATGACGGCGGGCCTGCTTGTCCGATTGGCGTAGCCCGGCCCGTTGTCCCGTCTCTGGGCATTCGCCGTTTCACTGTCCACCCTCTGGACGTCCGCCTCGAAAGTCTGTGTCGAAATGCACGCTGGACTATTTTTCGTCCGAGACGCCCATGCGAACCTGTACGGCCGACTGGAGCTCGACATGAGTAAGCACCAAGACTTTGGGCGTTCAGAGCGCGGCCTGACGGCGTGGCCTGGACAAAACCGCAAATGGGCGCGTCGGGCGGACGGTCAGCCTTGCCGAGGGCGACGCAGGAGGGCGGCGGCCGCACGTGAGGCAAGCTGCGGCTGGCCGGTGACCAGTCTCTGATCATGTGAAGGCGTAGGCGACGAACAACGCGGTGGGGATGGCCACGCCGGCCCAGCGCTTGTGCTCGGTTGACAGGGCAGGCCAGCGGTTGGCCGTGAGGACCACTCCAGCAGCTAGGATTCCCACGCCCACGACCCAGAGTAGGGGCGGGACCACAGTCCAGGCACCGACCTGGCGGCCGAGCAAGCACATCCGCCAGGACTCGCACAGGGTCGTCGCTTCGACCGTGCGATGCGACCGAAATGTAACAGTGTGTAGCGATCTCGGGGTAGCGAGGACGCACGGGCTTGTTGATGAGATCGACAAACCGTTGAAGCTGACACTGCTCAACTTCTGTCCATCGTGGCTGTGGAGCTGGCCACCGCCGCGCCCTACTCCAACCCCCGTACGGTCACCCCTGACGGAATCGAGGCCCTGCTGGCCGACGCCTGGCCCGGCCACCGCCCCGCGCCGTCGAACCCGCTCGCCGCGCAGCTGAACGCCCTGCTCGGCCAGGTCACCGCCAGCTTCGACCGCGCTCCGAATCCACGGACCCGCGACCTGCTCGTCGACCTCGTGCGCCGGTTGCACGGCTTCGCCGCCGACAACGACCTGACGGAATCCGAGTGGCACCACGCCATCGACTTCCTCACCCGCACCGGACAGATCAGCAGCCCGACCAGGCAGGAGTTCATCCTGCTCTCGGACACCCTCGGCGTCTCCAGCGCGGTGGACCTGCTCACCAACTCGCGCACCCCCGGCACCACCCCTTCAGCCGTGCTCGGCCCGTTCTACGTCGGGGGACCGCCGCCGCGCGAGCACGGCGCCGACATCGCCGACGGGGGTTCACCGACACCGAGGGTACGCCCCTGGCGGGCGCCGTCGTCGATGTCTGGCAGTCCAACGACGACGGCTTCTACGACGTCCAGCTGCCCGACCTGGACGGCCCCGTGCTGCGGGCCCGCTTCACCAGCGACGACGACGGCCGGCTGACCTTCTGGACCATCCTGCCCGTGGCGTACCCCATCCCCGACCTGCCCGTGGCGTACCTCATCCCCGACGACGGCCCTGTAGGGCAGCTGCTCAAGGACACCGGCCGCCATCCCTACCGCGCCCCGCACCTCCACTTCATGATCAGCGCACCCGGCATGCGAACCCTGGTCACCCAGCTCTTCGTCGCCGGTGGCGACTACATCGACGGCGACACCGTCTTCGGCGTCAAGGACGAGCTGATCGTCGACCTCCCCGCGCACAAGGGACCGACCCCCGACGGCCGTCCGGTGAACGGCCCTTGGCGCCGCGTGGACTACATCTTCCGCCTCGCCGTCGTTGGCTAGCCCGGTTCTTCGCATGTAGGTGAACGCTGTCGCTGACGGGTCGTGTGGATCATGGTGTGTGGATCATAGGGTCAGCCAGCGGGGGCGGGTGGGGTCGACGTTCAGCAGGTTCAGGAGTTGGT